>WLQV01000059.1 GCA_009697555.1 Actinomycetota bacterium
ATTCTTACCCTCATGCTGGTCGGCCTCCTGGTGGGAATCGCAAAGACTGCAATCGGCGGAATGGGTCTAGTGAGCGCTGCGCTTCTTGCAACAATTCTTCCCGCTAAAGAATCAACTGGTGTCTTACTTATTCTCTTGCTCGTCGGCGACCTCTTTGCAATTGGCGTCTATAAGAAACACGTCGAATGGAAAGTCTTGCGAAGCTTGCTCTGGCCAGTCATTGTCGGTGTCCTGGTAGGTGTTTTCTTCTTAGCAAAAGTCTCAGACCTCTCCCTCAAATACACGATTGGCTGGATTGTTCTTGCACTTGTCGCACTCTTTCCCATTAGCCAGCGACTACAGAAAAAAGAGATTGATTTAGTAGTGCGCTATCCCCGACTACTCCGCAATGTTCTCGGCTCAATGTCTGGCTTTATGAGCATGATCGCTAACTCTGGCGGAACGCCGATGACGGTCTATCTACTTCTTCGCAAGAATTCAGTCATGAACTTTCTCGGCAATAACGCCTGGTTCTTCTTTATTCTCAACGCGAGCAAGGTCCCTTTCACGCTGGCTCTGGGAATTCTGCAATTTCATTCAATTCACTACATCGTTCCCGCGCTTCCAACGGTGGCAATTGGTGCACTCCTTGGTCGCCGAGTAATTTCGAAAGTCAACATCGAGCTCTTCCAGAAAATTACACTGATCTCTGCTGCCGCAGCTGGACTTAACTTAATCCTTAATAATTAAACATTGGATTTGAGAATAATCTTCTCAGGGCTCCCTGCAACATAACCAACACCGATCAAAATCACACCAAGCCCAATTATGAAATAAAGAGCATTGTTCCAGTTCTGCGTAGTGTCAAAGATTCCACCAACAATTCCTGGAGCCAAAGTAGCCATTGAATAACCGACTCCTTGGGCCATGATGGAAAGTGATCGAGTCTCTTCGGCCTCAACGCTGCGCGAAACTGTGAGGACGAGTGAGAGCGGGAAGGCAAATGCGAATGCGAAACTTGAAAGAAAGAGCCAAGGTACGATATTTCCGCCGTAACCAAAAACAATTCCACTAAATGACACTGTCATAGCTATCGCAATTACTGAGAGAAGAATGCGGAAATCTTTCAATTTAGAGGCAAAATATGGTGCACCCATTCCTACTGCAGAACCGGCGAATCCTGTAATAGATAACCAGAAACCCGCATGACTGAGAGTAAATCCCTTTGCTACCAAAATAGTTGGCATCCAAGTACCCGAGCCATAACCCATCATTGCCTGTATTCCGAAGAAGCCACCAATGCTCCACGCCCCAGGTTTACGGAGTAATTCTCGATGGAATTTAGTTGGGATAGCGATGTGTAACTCACTTGAAATTTTTGAATTTCGCCATAGCCACCAAGCAGAAGAGAGAACACCGACAACAATCCAGGGCACCATAGCTAATCGCCAACCCCATGAAGTGGCCCGAGATAGTGGAGCCGCTGTAGCAACTGCAATATTGGCGAAGACCACCATCATAGTGATGTAGACACCGGTGATTAATCCTGAATGCTCTGGCATGTTCTCTTTCACCCATACCGGTAATGAGAAATTCAGCACTGCAATAGCAATTCCCACAGTTAGTGAAGAGAAGAAGAGAAGCGGAACATTACCAACTGCGCGAATAAACATCGCCAAGGTAAGAATTATCAGCGCCATCGCAATTACTCGATTAGTGCCGCCAATTTTTCCGATGAGCGGCATGAGTAAAGCGCTGGCTGCAAATGCCAGGACCGAGAGTGATGTAAGAAAGGAGAGAAGAAAAGAGCTGAGGTGATACTCCTCTTTAAGAATCGGCATGAGCGGACTCATAATCGCAATCCCAGTTCGCATATTTACCGCTGCGATAAAGATCGGCAGACTCTTACTTATTGCTTGACGATTATTCACGCTATCTACCGGTCGGCCCATGCGGTATTGAGAGTCTCTAAAAATGTCGCAGTTGGTTGTGCGCCAGATATTCCATATTTCATGTCTATTACGAAAAAGGGGACGCCTGTCGCGCCCAAGCTAGCTGCGACATCCCGATCTTTAATTACCTCATCCGAAAATTGATCAGAATCTAAAACGTTCATTACATCAACTGCGGCTATCCCCACACCTTCAGCAATAGCAATTAAGTCTTGATGTGAAAAAAGTGGAAGGGACTTTTCAAAATATCCCGAGTACATCGCTTCAAGTAACTCTTTATCTTTACCAATTGATGCAGCCCAGAGGAGGAGCCGATGCGCATCAAAGGTATTTCCTGACAAGGTGTCATCGAGGTTGTAGCAGAGGCCTTCACCATCGGCGACTGCGCAGACATTTGCCTGCATTTCTTTCACTTGATTGGGTGAGACCCGATACTTCTCGGCTAGCAACTTACTAGTGGGCATAGTTTCGGCCGCATCTGGCTGCAATTGAAAGGCACGATGGCGAACGATTATCTCTTCGCTATGGCCAAACTCTTGGAGGGCTTTATCTAATCGTCGCTTGCCTATGAAGCACCACGGACAGACCACATCAGACCAGACATCGATAATCACTGCCTGAGTCTATTGGGAAATTTAGTAGATTCTTCTTACATTTAAAGTTAGAGCAGAGGGCGTAATTCAACTTTGCGATTACATGCCTTTGACCCGGCAAATGCCAACTGTCTTGCAACTTCCAAACTCTCGGCCTCAATTAGCCAGAAACCACTGAAATTCTCAGGAGTTGGAAATAGCGGTTTACCCGTCTCAATATTTGCATCGTTGCGATTGTCGATGACACTGGCATTCACTGGCGCCGCCAGTCCGCCGGCAAAGATCCATTGCCCATTAGCTCGCAGGGCATCATTGAATTCATCAATGGCCACAATTTCATCGGGAGTTCCGGAACCTGATAAGTCATCGATTACCGAAATAATGAATCGTTTACTCATAACGCAAGAATAAAGGTCCACAGTCTCAGGAGCAATTTCGTGCTCGGAAAAATCGGGGTTACTTTTCTACTTAGACTTCCTAAAGAATTTTCTCGGATCGATCTTTGCACCATGGTGGCGTACTTGAATCAAAAGAGATTCAGCCCACGCAAATTCGGCAGCTAGAACAACAAGACCGAGAATCAGAAATGGCATAGTGAACGGCCCGGGCAGGATTATCAGCACAAGTCCAGTGATGATCAGAGTTGAGCCGATAAGAAGGACAATTGTTTTCCGCAGTGACTTGGGGAGTAATTTCCAAGTTTTAAGAAATTTACTTTTCATTCTCTTTGCTTCCTGTGATTCGCCCAGCATGGGCCACTGCGCTCACATCACGCTTGCTCTTGATGAGGCTCGCAATTACCGAAATTCCAATTATTGTGGCGATAACGCCAAGCCCCACACCAGTTGGAATTTTCGGTATTGAGTGAAAAGTCTCATGGAGATAAGTGAGGATCAGTTTTACTCCAATGAACATCAAGATAAATGAGAGACCCAAAGAGAGATAGATGAGTCGATCTAGGAGCCCCTTAACCAAGAAATAGAGCGCGCGCAGACCGAGCAACGCAAAAGCATTTGCAGTGAACACCAAGAATGGTTCCGAGGTCACTCCAAATGTGGCAGGAATGGAATCCAAGGCAAAGAGTAAATCGGTCGAAGCGATTGCAATAATGACAAGAAACATTGGCGTAGCAAATTTCTTGCCATCGACCTTGATGAAGAGTTTCGATTCGTGATACTCATCGACCATTGGAATCGACTTACGGATTTTACGGAGCATAAAATTTTCACTGGGATCTGGATCTTCATCCCAATGCTTGAAGAGACCAATTCCGGTCCAGATAAGAATTGCGCCAAAAATTACAAAAGTGAAGGCGAATGCGGCAAGTGCCACAGCTCCAATTGCGATGAATACCGCTCTGAAAAGAAGTGCAAGTAGGACGCCTATCAGAAGGACTCTCTGGTGATTTCTCGAGGGAACAGCAAATTGCGCCAAGATAATTACGAAGATAAATAGGTTATCGATGGAGAGTGAGTATTCGACCATGTAGGCGGCGAAGAACTCAGTTCCAAATTTAGAACCAAAGTTATTCCACACCCAGAGGCCGAAACCTATGGCAACTGCTACATAGAAAAGGGTCCATACCGTTGCCTCGCGGAACCTGATCTCACGTGGCTTTCTACTTGCGGTAAATAGATCAAGAAAGATGAGCAATAAAATTAAGCCGACAGTGATTGCCCAGGTTGCCAGTGTTACGTTCACGGAGTTCTCCTTGATTGCCATTGATTAAATGGTCAAGGTCTTCCTAACCGAACTTCGGCCAGCGCCCCGGGCTTCCAAACCGTGATGACGAGGTAGCTGTATCTAGGTACTCCCCTTAATTACGGTAATAATACCGCATGGGTGACGGGGACGAATGACCCGCGGAGTGTCAGGCTATTGATCTGCAGATTCAGCCTCGAACTACCGTCCAGTCTCAATCTCGTAAGACCAGAGATCCAGCTCATCGAGATCTACGGCTACAAATCCTCTCGCTTCTAGAGCAGAAGCAATTTGCGCGCGATGCTCGGTTGCGTGATGAATTGCTTGCGACAAGATCGTAGATCTCCATCGCTTGACCATTTTGCCTGAATAGTTTTCAAATTCAAGCTGAACATCATCTAGCTTCACACACTCAAGAAGCGCGGCATCCACGATTGCAGCCTGTTCTTTGATTCTCGCTAGATCTGATATTTGCTTAACATCATCAATACATGGCTCCCCCGGCAATGAAAGAGCAGGCTTTCCACTGATGCGAAATGCATAGTGATCAGCTGAATCAACTATGTGATGAAGAATCTCGGCAACAAACCATTCCGAATTTGTCGCAAATGCCATCAGGGATTCTGCCGAAAGGGATTCAAGATGGGCAATAGTTTTCTGATTCGCCCAACCCATGTGGCGCAGGAGTCGATCTAATCCAATTGTCATAAGGAGAGAATACGGGCAAAAATAAGGAAAGCCCCGATCTCTCGAGGCTCTCCCATGGAAAGCAAAAAGGACTTGCTTATTAACCAACAAGGCCTGCATCGTCAGCGCGTCCGTAGATCGCTCCCAACATCTTCATGGGGCGAGAAGATGGCGCATTACTTGCCAAATACTTTTCATCAAATTCGATGCCAGCACCTGGAGTTTGATTAAGAACAATGCAGCCATCCTCAATCTCCATCGGATTGATGAGTGCGGCCTCGCGTCCCATTTCGAAAACTTCCATCATGACATGGTGCTTCCACGTGGATGAGAGGTGCGCGATGCTATTTCCGACATCGGGACCCGTAACAACAGGGCGATCGAAAGCTGCAGCCATGTCTGCCACGATTCCTGCACCAGTAAACCCTGAGTTATGTGATGCGACTTGTATGACATCTCCCGCCCCATGTTGAAATAGCGAAACGAACTCTTGCGGATCGGTGAAGTTCTCTCCAGTTGCAATCGGAGCACGGACTGCATCGGAAATCCGTCGAAGTCCCTCAAAATCTCGCCGTGGAGTTGGCTCTTCAACCCAGAGAAAATCAAAGTGTTTTTCTAACTGTGCAATTCTTTGGATTGCCTGCTTTGGCGACCAAAATTCATTTGCATCAATAATTAATTGAGCGCGACCACCTTTGGAGCTGAGCGCTTCAATCATCACGCGAAGGCGCCGCTCATCGTCATCGGGATTACGTCCTACTTTGAGTTTTCCTGCGGTTACTCCCTTTGCCGCAAGGCCCGCATAGAACTTGTATAGATCTTCATCGCTAAGAGGACTGTCCAATCCACTTGCGTAAGCGCGAACCGGTTTTCCGTCTCCGCCGAGCTCTTTCCAAAGTGGTACCTGGTGGAGTTTGGCACGCACGTCCCACAGTGCGCGGTCGATGGCAGAAATTCCTGCTGCTATAGGACCGTGCAGACCGGCCTTGAACGCACGAGCTGTCAAACGATTCCAAGTACTGCGCACGGAGCGAGGATCTGTTCCGACAACGAGATTGGCGAGCATAGGCAGAGTCTGCGCCGCGCTATCGGTTGCAACAGAGCAGCCTGTCACACCCTCGTCTGTATGCACGAAGAGAGCGAGTTCCATTCCTTCACTCGCTCCATCAGGAAGATTGACATCACCAATCTTTCGAAGCATCTCGTATGTATATGGTGTGAACGAAATCTCTGTAACTATCACTGAAACCATCTCCTCGCGCGCTTTTGGTAGTTCACTTAATTAACGAGAATTTACCTCTGTTCCTGGCGTAAAACAACTACTTCGAACGAGTCTTCATAGACGAAAAGAGCCACCCTAAGGGGCTGTGATAACAGTTTTCTTGTATACCTTTCCTTTTGCATCATAGGTAATCCAGGTGCCAGTTTGTCGGCCATTCTTGAAACTTCCCGATCTCATGATTACTCCAGATTTACGAAACCATTGCCAGTCGCCATGCAGTTTGCCAGCCCGATACTTTCCTTTGGCCTTTAAAACTCCATTGAGATAGAACTCAAGGAACTCTCCTGACTTTTTAGGATATGTGTCATTAATCTGTCGAATCTTTTCCACAACAATCCTGTTTAGTAGCGGCTTAGGAATTGTCTTTCCTAACTCAAAATGGATTGAACCTTTCGTTTGTTCATACTTGTCAAGATCTTTTTTGAGTCTAGAATTAAAAGATCCGCTATAAGGGAAAATACTGTTATGGTTTTTAAAGCCATCGAAACCGATGACAGGAACTCCCTCAATCAAATAGGTTGGTATGCCATATCTAATGACTTCTTCTGCAGTCGGTAATTTGTTAGAGATGTGATCCCGAAGTTCAATTAAGATCGTTTTTTGGTCACCATTGAACTTATTCAAATGCGCCTTCACTTGTGCCCTGGTCATGGACTAAGTCTACTAAATTGAATTTCGACAATTG
>WLQV01000006.1 GCA_009697555.1 Actinomycetota bacterium
CCAACCAACTACCGACTTGCTTGATACCGAGCGCGGTAGATAACGCGAGTAATCAGATGCGGAGTTAACCCAACCTAAACCAATTCCAGTAATGCCAAAAATAGTTGCACCAACTACCCCAGCTACTGATCCGTTGGGGATCTGCGAAACTTTGGACCAAGTAATCGATGATGCGGTGAGGGCGATGTAGCCCAAAGTCAAAATAATTGTGGCGAGTGTGAGCCATTTCTGTAATTTCATAATCACGTGGAATCCGAGCACTCCGCCGTAAACGGTGAGTCCAACTGCAATCAGGAATCCAATGACCATCGCGGTATTGCGATCGATCTGTCCTACTCGAGTAAAGACCGTTCCGGTAGCCAAAGTTGCAAGTGAGATAAGCACTGTCTCCCAGCCGACAAAGAGCAGATAGGAGAGAAAACCGGGAATCACATTTCCTTTGCTTCCGAAAATACTGCGCGATAAAACCAAGGTCGGTGCATTAGATCGTTTGCCAGCTAAAGAGCTCAGTGCGACAACAAGAAATGAGAGAACGGTGCCAATCAGCGCAGCAAATGTTGCTTGCCAGAATGAGATACCAAAGCCTAAGAAGAATGAGCCGTACGAGAGTGCAAGGAGTGAGACGTTGGCACCACACCAGGGCCAGAAGAGATCGCGAGCTCTGCCATGGCGTTCTTGATCTGAGATGACATTGATCGAATTTGTCTCGAGGTTAAATTGCGACTTCACCTAAGAATTCTACTTGCGACGTAAGGTGAATGCGAAGTGAACCACGATGCCGATTGCGATTCCCCAAATTAAATCGATCGCTAAAGTGCAGATCGCTGTGACCACAAGAGTTACTGCTACTGAGCGAGTAGTGCGAAGTGATTCCATGATGCTGCGCGGATTGAGCATCCGAAAACTAGTGCCGATCAATACTGCGCCAATTGCAGCACTTGGAATCTGGCTCACTAATGGTGCTGCGATGAAGACCATGATGAGAAGTACCACCGCATGAAAGACCGATGAGAGACGTGAAGTGGCATGAGAGCGCACATTGACGCTGGTTCGGGCAATGGCACCGGTGGCGGGCATTCCACCGAAGAGTGATGCCGTAATAGTTGCAAGACCCTGCCCAACTAATTCACGGTTGGGTTGAAAATGCTGGTCGATTGCCGCATGAACTAGCGAATCGGCAACCCGGGCTGAAAGCAGTGATTCAATCGCACAGAGAAGTGCGATCAGAAACGCTGGCCAGAGTAGGTGCGGAAGTTGTGAGAATGAGATTCCGCCACCACTCCACTTGCCAATGTTGCGAGGGATGTCGCCAATGCGAGGTAGATCGAGGGATAAGGCTTTTACAACCGCAGTGCTTACAACAATGGCAAAGAAGCTCGCTGGTATGTGGGCTTTGATTTTCAGCTTCTTGGTAATTTTTGGATAGGAAAATTTCACAAGAAGAGTCAGGATTGCAATTGCAATCACATTTCGATGAGCTGGTGAATCGAAGGCATTTGCCAAGGTATGCCACGCAACTGGGAGCGACCTATCCCCTTTGCCTTTTGCTACACCAAGAACCAATGGCAATTGTTGCAACGCAATAACTGCCGCAATACCGACTGTGAAGCCTTCGACAACGCCCCATGGGATTTGGTTAATGATGCCACCGGCTCGGATGAGCGCCAAGGTAAGAACCATTAATCCAGCGATCAATCCCAGAAATGGAATCGCCACAACGCCGTACTTATTAACGATTGGGATAAGGACAACTGTCATTGCACCAGTTGGGCCACTTACTTGATATTTAGATCCGCCAAAAATACCTGCGACAAAGCCGGCGATAATTGCAGTGGTAAGCCCTGCCGCTGCGCTCATTCCAGAGGTAACACCAAAACCTAATGCGAGCGGAAGAGCTACAACTGCAACAGTAGCACCGGCAAGTAAGTTAGGCGCGAGATCTGCCTTGCTAATACCGCTGAGCACAGGTGCTCCTAATCGAGGAAGAAATCAAGAAGAAAATCAGTGGTTCCTGGGACAACGGCATATTTATCTAAATCCGTAATGCCTTCACTGGCGAGGACTTCATCGTCGACGAAGAAATTACCTGTGCACTCTTTGCTATCTCGCGTGAGAATAATGTGAGCTGAATCTGAGAGGATCTCTGGAGTTCGACAGGTACTGGTATCAATACCAGGAATCATCGCAAGGGCTGCAGTATCAATAGCAGTGCGTGGCCAGAGTGCATTGACTGCAATTCCATCGCGCTTGAATTCTTCAGACATGCCAAGCACGCACATACTCATTCCATATTTCGCCATCGTGTATGCGACGTGGTTCTTAAACCACTTTGGCTTCATCGATAGAGGCGGCGAGAGAGTAAGGATGTGTGGATTACGACCAGCGGCTGCCGATTCACGCAGATAAGGAATCGCAGCTTGTGAAGTCAAGAAGGTGCCGCGCACATTGACATCGAACATCAAGTCAAAGCGCTTTGCTGGTGTTGCTTCAGTCTTGGTGAGATTAATTGCGCTGGCATTATTAATAAGAATGTCGATGCCACCAAAGGCTTGCGCAGTTTGTGCAATGGCCGCTGCAATCTGGGCTTCATCGCGAATGTCGCATTGAATGGGTAGCGCCGTGCCACCGGCTGCTTCAATTTCTGTAGCAGCGGTGAAAATTGTACCGGGCAGACTTGAATGGGGCTCAGCAGTCTTTGCTGCAATCGCAACACTTGCGCCATCGCGTGCGGCACGCAATGCAATTGCTAAGCCAATACCGCGTGATCCACCAGTGATAAAGATTCGCTTTCCCGCAAGATTCACTTCTTCTCCTTCTTTGACATAAATTTCATAAAGGCAGCCATCGCTTCATCTGATTCCAAGGCCATGGCAAAGAGTGAGAACTCAGCACGCATCACCGCGGCAACTGCATCATGATGGCGCGCTTTTAATAACGCCTTCGTGTTGATCACAGCCTGTGGTGGTTGTTCAGCAATTTTTTCTGCAATCTCAGTTGCACATTGCAAAGGATCGGCAGCGATTTCAGCAACCAGGCCCATCTCCATTGCAGTATCTGCGGTAAATGATTCACCAGTGAAGAAAATTTTGGCCGCACGTTGGTAACCGACTAATTGCGGGAAGAGATAACTCGAACCAGCTTCTGGAACTAAGCCAAGTGAGACAAAGGGCATTGAGAAATTGGCGCTAGGTGATGCAACTACAACATCGCAGTGGAGCAACATCGTTGTGCCAACTCCAATTGCATTTCCACTCACTGCGGCAATGAGTGGTTTAGGAAAATTCAGCATCGCGGACAGAAACTTCGCCACAGTGGAGTCTTCACTGGTGGGCGGATCATCCATAAAGTCTCGAATGTCATTGCCAGAGGTGAAATTTCCACCCTCGCCTGAAAGGACCACGGCTCTGATCCCAAAATCTCCCGCTGCATCATCGAGGGCGCGAGCCAATTCAGCGTACATCGAGCGTGTGAGTGCATTGAGTTTCTCTGGACGATTGAAAGTAATCTGCAGTAGAGCTCCTGAGCGATCAATCAAGATTTCTTCCATAACTCACATCTTAGAGGAGTACATTGAGTAAGCAAGGCAAGACCCCAACGGAGAGAAGCAAGACCATGGATATCACGATTCAATTACGGGACTTAACCCCCTTCGAACAATTAGTGCTGGATCGCCTCTGCGACGGAATGACAAACATCGCCATTGCGCGAGAGACCGCTCATACTGAAAAGGTTATCGAAAATACTGTCAGCCGAAGTGCAAAAGCATTCGGCATTAAATCTGATGCTGATACAAATATCCGAGTCCTTCTTGCTCTTGCTTATCGGGCACATTACGGAGATAAATCCTTCGATAAACTAAAAATTGAATGCCAACATCACGCAATTGGGCCCGATGGCCAATCCATTTGCACCCGCCACATAGAGTAGATTTTGTGATTCGCCTCGCAGGGCTAACTCTCAGAAATTGACTACGCAACATCCATAGGTGCTACCCCTCGATAATTTCTATCTCGCTTATCCATGCCAGGCGTTCAATTGCCTTGTCCTTAAATCTAAGGATGTAATGGAGAGATAGGGAGAATATCGTGAAGCGAAGGTCGTTTGATCGCATCGTTAGTTATGTTGGAATGGGTCTTGGAGTATTTCTACTTGTCGCCGCTGCTTTATTGAACTGGGGCTACACCTTTGCTGATAAATCAGTGACTGATCAATTAGCAAACCAGAAAATAACTTTTCCGGCTGCAAATACATCAGGGCTGACATCGTTACCTGAAGCCGATCGCGCCGTGATTGCGAAATATGCGGGGATGCAATTAACAACTGGAAAACAGGCACAGGCTTACGCCGATCACTACATGGCCGTGCATATTCGCGGCATTGGTGGAGGCAAGACTTATTCGGAGATCAGTGGCATGGCAATGGCTGCAAGTGCAGCTGCCGCTAAAGCACCAGCAGATCCAGTGTTGGCTGCAGATGCTGCAAAGCTAATGGGCACTCGCACCACTCTCTTCATGGGAGAAACTCTTCGCGGGTTATTAGGTAATGCTTATGCATTCTGGCAGTTGGGACAGATTGCAAAGCTCTCAGCATTAGCCGCACTGGTTGGTGGGCTACTGATGTTGGTTCTCTCGCTCTTGGGATTGAACCATCTGCGTCGCACTCCTGAGGATGCGACCATCTGAGCCCTCTCCTCTCCGTGAGGGTGAAGCGAAACGGCCCCTGAGTAATCAGGGGCCGTTTCGCTGTTTGGTAATACTTTTAACTTAAGAAATTATCGCTCAATCTTTCCAGAGATAAAATCTTCAGTCTTCACATGCGCCTGCTCATCGGTGTATTGCACCGGTGGTGTCTTCATGAAGTAACTAGAAGGCGAGAGCAGTGCGCCACCGATCTTGCGATCTAGGCCAATCTTTGCGCAGCGAAGTGCATCGATAATGACGCCAGCAGAGTTAGGCGAATCCCACACTTCGAGCTTGTACTCCAAGTTCAATGGAACATCGCCGAATGCGCGACCTTCGAGGCGGACATAGGCCCACTTGCGATCATCGAGCCATGGAATGTAATCCGAAGGTCCGATGTGAACGTTCTTGGCGCCCATGTCGTGATCGAGTTGTGATGTCACTGAATTTGTCTTAGAAATCTTCTTCGATTCCAAGCGATCGCGCTCCAACATGTTCTTGAAGTCCATGTTGCCACCAACGTTGAGTTGGTAGGTGCGATCTAGGTGAACGCCGCGATCTTGGAATAACTTGGCCATGATGCGGTGAGTAATAGTGGCGCCAACTTGGCTCTTGATGTCATCGCCAACGATTGGCAGACCGGCCTTCTCAAATTTCGCAGCCCATTCTGGATCTGATGCGATGAAGACTGGAAGTGCGTTAACGAATGCACAACCTGCATCGATGGCACATTGTGCATAGAACTTCGCAGCTGCTTCAGAACCTACAGGTAGGTAGCAGATGAGAACGTCGACTGCTTCATCCTTGAGTGCCTTGACGACATCAACTGGCGCAGCAGTGGATTCGGTAATGGTCTCTTTGTAGTAACGACCAAGTCCATCGAGAGTATGTCCGCGTTGGACAACGACACCAGTCGTTGCAACGTCGGCAAATTTAATAGTGTTGTTTTCGCTGGCCCACATCGCCTCTGCCATGTCGAGGCCGACCTTCTTAGCGTCGACATCGAATGCAGCAACGAACTTCACATTGTTGATGTGATAGCCGCCAACTACTGCGTGCATCAAGCCGGGGATCTCTTGATCGGTCTTGGCATCCTTGTAGTACGTAACTCCTTGGATGAGTGAGTTAGCGCAGTTGCCAACGCCGATGATGGCGACTCGAATGTCACCTTTACCTGTAGTGATGCTCACGTTATTTCCTCTCGGTCTTGATCATGTCTTCCAGCCAAGCAATTTCGCGTTCAGCTGATTCAAGTGAGTGACGACGCCACTCATCTAAATATTTATCCATGCCACCATCGCGCTTCTCCAAATCACTTCGGAGAATCTCTGCCTTCTCACGGAGGCGGCGATGGCGTCCTTCTAGAATCCGCACCCGGTTAGGGCGCGAAGTGGGGCCAAAGAATGCGAAGCGAACTTCGAAACCCTCATCCTCCCAAGTATCTGGACTTACTGTGTCGGTCAACTTTGCAAATCGCTCTTCACCCTTAGGTGCCAAGTGATAAACAATGCGTGATCGGCGCGAGCGCCCAGCTGGATTAACAACGCTCTCCTGAATCAGACCGTTCTCTAACATCCGACGAAGTTGCGGATAGAGAACAGAGAAGGAGAGAGCGCGAAATGGTCCGTAGATTGCGGTGAGCCGTTTGCGTAGTTCGTAGCCATGGAGCGGGTTCTGTGAGAGCAGGCCGAGGAGAGCAAACTCCAAGGACTCACTTCGAGAACGCATCGCGCCTGGCTCCTGACTATTTTCGCTGCCGCTACCGGCCCTGCTGAGAGGAAGTATATCGATTCGATATATCGAATCCGTAGTTAATCCGATATGCACGTGGGGTGCAAATTAACCCCTTCTCGGGCGTGGCGTACCCCTCAGTTGCCCCCGTCACAGTTCTATTCTCGTACCAACCCCCGCGTCCTTCCCTAGGGCTGCTTATCGCGGCTCCTGCCTCCGCGCGGAAACTAACCTAGGAAGGATCTTCATGTCCCTACTCTCATGGAAACTCCACGGCGACGGTAAGAGCGTCAAAGCTGGCGAAGTAGTTTCAACTGACGAGCGCCTGAGCTGGCCTCGCACGATCGGTGTCGGCGTACAACACATCGCCGCAATGTTCGGTGCCACCTTCTTGGTGCCAATCATTACTGGATTCCCACCAACCACCACACTGCTCTTCTCCGGAATCGGCACACTGCTATTCCTCGTCATCACAGGAAATAAAGTTCCCAGCTACTTGGGATCTTCATTTGCATTCCTTGGACCGATTGGTGCAGCAAAGGCAGCAGAAGCTGGCGGAATCGGCGGAGCACTCGGTGGCATCGTATTCACCGGTGTAGTTCTTGCCATTGTTGGCCTCATTGTTAAGCAGGCAGGTATCGGCTGGGTGAACTCACTCTTGCCACCTGTTGTCACTGGAACCATCGTCATGGTGATCGGTTTGAACTTGGCCGGTGCCGCAAAGAATAACTTCCAAGGCATCGTCGGTGGTCAAGTTGTGCAACCACATGCTGCTCGCTTGGGCATTATTACTTTGGTTGCAATCGCACTCATTGCTGCGCTAACAAGTGGCTTTATGAGCCGCATCAGCATCTTCTTGGGACTTGTCGTTGGTTATGCCATCGCTTGGTTCATGGGTGATGTTGACACTGCAGGAATTTCGGCAGCAAAGTGGATTGCCGCTCCAGCATTTACCTCACCATCATTCAAGGTGAGCACAATGATTCTCTTCTTGCCAGTGGTACTCGTCTTGATCGCTGAAAACGTAGGACACGTTAAGGCGGTTGCTGCGATGACTGGCAAAGATCTCGATAGCCAGATGGGCAATGCACTGATGGCAGATGGTGTTGCAACAACAATCGCAGGTCTTGGCGGCGGTTCTGGAACAACAACTTATGCTGAAAATATCGGTGTTATGGCTGCAACTCGCGTTTACTCCACTGCTGCTTATTGGGTAGCTGGCGTTGGCGCAATCATCTTGGGCTTCTCACCTAAGTTCGGTGCAGTTCTAAGCGCAACACCACTCGGTGTTCTCGGTGGCGTTAGCACAGCACTCTTTGGCATGATCGGCGTTCTCGGTGCTCGCATCTGGATCGAAGGTCGCGCGGACTTCTCTAACCCAATTAACTTGCTAGTAACAGCATCTGCTCTCGTTATCGGCATTGCTGATTACTCATGGACAAAGGGTAGCTACACATTTACTGGAATCGTAAACGCAACTTTGGTTGCAGTTATTGGTTACCAAGTACTTCATGCGCTAGCTAAGACCAAAAAATAAAGAGGTAGCTCACTAGCACTTCATCAGTAAAGAACGGGCGCGGCCATTACGGTTCGCGCCCGTTCTCTTTTCTCACAATCTCTAATCTCTAATCTGCCCAATTTCTGATTAGACTGGAGTTCTTATGGTTATTCCACATCGCATTTGGGAATATGTCGCGGCTGCGATGGTAATTATCTTGGCACCCGGCCCCAGCGTTCTCTTTGTTATTGCGCGCGCTGTTGCATGGGGTCGAAAGACTGCAGTCTTTACCGTGCTGGGTAATGTCACCGGTGCATTCACGCTCTCGGCCCTTGTCGCAGTGGGCTTTGGTCCGATCTTGCAACGCTCAGAAATTATCTATAACGCAGTGCAATGGGCTGGTGGCCTCTACTTGGTTTACTTGGGAATCGATGCGATTCGCCAACGCAGAGATGATGCGCACGACATGACCAATCAAGGACCGATTCAACCAGGGCGCTTGCGTTCGATGCGCGATGGTTTCTGGGTTGGTGCACTCAATCCCAAAGGTTTAGTTTTCTATGCCGCAGTCTTGCCGCAATTTATCGATCGCGATCGCGGCTCTGTTACTGCGCAACTTTTACTTCTCGGTGCGATCTTCTCAATCCTTGCGTTAATTTCCGATGGAAGTTGGGGACTGCTTGCCGGCACTGCTCGCAATTGGTTGGCCACCGATGCCAAGCGCCTTGAGCGCTTACGTGCAACTGGCGGCACTGTCATGATCACACTCGGAACACTCGTGATCATCGCTGCGCTGCGCCACGCACTCTCCTAGTCCAACGCGTTCCCGAAGTTGTCGGGCGTTGCAGGCAGACTTAGCAATATGAAACGTCCAGAGAAACCAGCTCGCGAATTTATCTCACCATCAGATCTCACATTTGGATTATCAACGTGCCGCCGCTGTCTCTGGATTAAGTACTGGTACAAAATCACCGCACCGCTCTCCATGCCACTTGTCGGCACGCTCTCTCAATTGCAAGAGGGCTCTTTCCGTGGCATCTCTACCGCAGCGATCGATCCTTTACTTCGCGCTGGCACCGTTACTAAGTGGGGCGAGTGGGTTAAAAGCCGCATTATCGAAATCAATGGCGAGCAATCGCGCTGGCGGATTTTAGGTAAGTACGATCTCATCGCCGACAATGAAGATGGCACTGTCGCCCTCATTGATTGCAAAGTCTCCGATAGCGATCGAGATAGTGGCGCCTTCTACTCACCTCAGTTAGAGGCCTATGCATTTGCATTAGAAAATCCTGCCGCGGGCAAAGCAGTTGAAGTTGCCTCTATGGGCTTGCTGATTTGGAAACCCATCTCAACTCTTGGCGATCCTGCAACAGCTAATGACAATACTGGTTTTGGCGTGCGACAGAGTTATGTTCCAGTGGAGCGCGATAGCGATGGCTTCCAAGTAAAGATCAAATCTGTGATTGAACTACTTGAAGGTGAGATGCCTGGCTCTGGTGAAAATTGCGAACAATGTGCCTTTATTGAAAAGCGCGATAAAGCACTCTCGGAGTAGCTCTACTCCTCTTCATCTTCTTTCTTCTTAGCCGAACGCGATGGCGCATAGTCATCGACATACTCTTGTCCCGACATCGCTTGAATCGTCGACATAATCTCATCGGTTGCTTGGCGCAGAAGTTGTAAGTCCGTTGAATCGCCAGTGAAATAGAGCGGCTTACCAAAGATCATTTTCACCGGCATCACCTTAGGAACCACGGTTCCAGTGGGTTGAATCTTCTCGGTATCAAACATCGCAACTGGAATTACTGGCGCGCCAGATTCAATTGCCAAACGCGCAATTCCGGTGCGACCTTTATAGAGACGACCATCTGGAGAACGAGTTCCTTCGGGATAAATTCCAATACATGCACCACCGGCCAGAACTTGTAGACCGGTGATGAGTGCAGCTTCGCTACGACGACCACCGGAGCGATCTACTGGAACTTGGCCAAGTGCATGAAAGGTAATTTTCTTTAAGAAGCCCTTAGTTCCGGGGCTGGTGAAATATTCACTCTTGGCCAAGAAGGTTACTTTGCGTGGCACAACAAGTGGCATAAAAATTGAATCGCTAAACGAGAGATGGTTAGAGGCGATGATTACCGGACCGGTACTTGGCACATTGCGCAGACCCTTAACACGCGGGCGAAAGAGAATCAGAAGGATCGGAGTAAGAAAGGCGCGAAGCGCTAGATAGGGAAGATTATTCACGCCTCACCTCTCGCGCTCTCGAATACAGATAGAAGAAAACCTGGAAGGCGTAATTTACCGCGAATGCCCTCCCCTGCGCACACTCTCATGAGAGTATTTCAGCGTGATGCATCTCCCAGAATCAGATGGAGGTGCGACAAGCCCCACACGGACGGCAATTCTCCTGATTCACAGCGGCGCGCAGATCTCGGAATTTCTCAGCGAATCTCTCTCGGCGAATTTCGCACTCTCTGAAATATCGCTGCCGGCAAAATTTGATGAATCAGAAATCTTAAATTGTGAAAACGAACTCCGTAGATTGCGCGATAGCGGGCTTGAAGTTTTTCTCTTTGGCATTAACGATGGCGCACTTGTGGCGTTACAACTTGCCCAGCTTTATGGCGATGAGATTTCTGGATTGATCATTCACTCCTTCAAATGGCACGGCCCGCGCAAGTTGCTCAAGAAAATTCAGAGCGACCTCTATCTGATCGACCAACCTCTGATGACTATTAACTCCGAGGATTTCTCTGATGAAATTTCTGCCCCAACAATTAGAGAAGTCACCATGCTCAATGACTCGATTGACTTGGCTCTGGCCGAGCAAGTTCATGCATTTATGAATGAGGTGCGGGCTGGAATTTGGGCAGATGATGAGCGCGATCTCATCGATGCCGAATTTGATTCCATCGTTGCCGGACTCAGCCTTGATCAATCCACTCCTACAAATTATCTCGACTCACTCGATAAGCAGATCGATGAGGAGGGTTTCCAACAACCCGATCCCGCACTAGTGCGCACATCCGATCCGATGAAACGCAATGCGCTAATTGCGATGGTCGTCGGACCGATCTATGCCCTCGTGGTCACGGTTACTGGATTCAATCCATTTGGAATCGAACCATGGCCTGGCATTCTTATGGCCGTTGGCGGCGTCGCGACATTTCTCTATCGCTGGCAAGGACCAAGCCATGATGACGATGGTGCCATTCTCTAACTTTTCATAATAGGCTCGCTCTCATGAGCAAAGAATTTAATTGGGGAATTATCAGTACCGGTGGCATTGCACAGCAATTTGCCAAAGATCTTTCGTTTCTAGGAAACCATAAGGTCGGCGCAGTTGGTTCGCGCACTAAAGAATCAGCCGAGAAATTCGCTGCGACATTCGGTGGCACTGCCTATGGCAGCTACGAAGAGTTAGTGAATGACAAGAACATTGATGGTGTTTATGTTGCGACACCGCATCCCTATCACGTACGCGATGCCCTGCTTGCTCTTAATGCGGGCAAGCCCGTCCTCTGTGAAAAACCATTTGCCATTAGCGCCGCTGAAGCCAAATCAATGGTTGATGCCGCCAAGAAGAGCAATGTCCTCCTGATGGAGGCAATGTGGACTCGTTTCTTGCCACACATCGCAAAGATTCGCAGCATCATTGCATCGGGTGCAATCGGAACAGTTCATACCGTTGAAGCCAGTCACTGCCAAAATCTTTATACCCGACCAAATCCACGCTTCACCGAACCAAACCTCGGTGGTGGAGCGCTCATGGACTTAGGAATTTACCCAGTTTCATTTGCACATCTCATTCTCGGTGTACCAAATAAAATTACAGCTAAAGCCGTTCTTACCGATAAGAAAGTTGATGCACAGACCAGCATGATCTTTCAATATGCATCCGGGGCGCAAGCGGTCTTGAATTGCAGCATCATGAATCAATCACCATGCAAGGCGACCATTAGCGGCGATAAGGGTTACATCGAAATCGATGGCTCCTTCTATGCACCTAATGCCTTCCGCACCAAGATCAATAATGAGTTCACCGAATATGCAAAGGATTACGAAGGCCATGGTTTGCGCGAGCAGGCACGTGAATTCGAACGATGCATCGGTGCGGGCCTTAAAGAGAGCCCACTACTGACACCGGCTGAGACAATTACCATTATGGAATCGATGGATGAGATCCGTCGCCAAATCGGTTTGGAATTTCCTAAAGTAATTTAACTCTTACTTCTGACGAGCTAAGTCAGATGCACCGACTAAACCTGCTTGATTGCCAAGGGTCGCGGCCACAATTTGCGTCTCTGGATGCTTTCCTCGAAATGGTAATTTGCGAAGTGCCATCTCCCGCGCTGGTGCGAGCAACAACTCCCCCGCCGCAATTGCGCCACCGCTAATAACAACAACGGCGGGATTGAGAATCATTGCTAAAGAAGATATTCCAGCGCCAAGCCACTGACCAGTTGTATTGAGTGCCGCAAGTGCAACGCTATCGCCGGCTTGCGCAGCTTGTGTGATGTGACTTCCGGTGAGTCCATGCACCGTGCCATCACCACGCGCTAAGAGATTACGAGCTAAATCAGGGGATGCGCTAATTGCTTCACGTGCATGGCGCAACATTGCAGTACCTGATGCATATTGCTCGAAGCAACCACGCGCACCACATCCACAGAGATGTCCCTCAGGAACTACGCGCATGTGACCGATCTCCGCTGCAACACCGTAAGCGCCACGATAGATCTGACCATTGAGTAAAAATCCGCCACCAATACCGGTGCCGACAATAATGAGAAGTAAATTTCCTTCACCATTTCCAGCGCCAAAGCGCGCTTCGCCCCATGCGGCAGCATTTGCATCATTCTCTAATACAACCGGCAAACCAATGAGCTCAGTTAATTGATCACCCAGTGGTGCGCCATTCCAATCGGCGATGTTAGGTGTTGCCAACATAGTGCGGCGATCTGAGGAGACTAATCCGGCGGCAGAAATTCCTACGCTCTCGGCTGGATACTTTGCGAGTAGTTGATGTGCGACATCAACGATTGTTTGGGTAAGTGCGCTGCCACCTTCGCGCGGTGTTTCTAAGCGTAGAGTTTCAAGAATTTTTCCCGATTCATCGACAACGCCGCCGAGAACTTTCGTTCCGCCAACATCGATGCCGATCGAGAGTGTCATTTTCTAGTTTTAATCTTCGAGGAAAGCTTTTAACTCTGAGAGTGCTTGATCAATAGTTGCCTTCTCTGCCTTCTGACGCATCATCGCCGGAACCGGCATGGAAAGTGCCACCTCTAATTCATAACTTAATTCAGTGGTATCTGCATCGATTGCCTTAATGGAATATTTTCCAGCCATGTCGGTGAGTAGGTCTGC
>WLQV01000060.1 GCA_009697555.1 Actinomycetota bacterium
CGATCGTTAACATTATTGATACACCAGGCCACGCCGATTTCGGTGGCGAGGTAGAGCGCGGATTAGAAATGGTCGATGGCGTAATTTTGCTCGTCGATGCATCTGAAGGACCACTGCCACAGACTCGTTTCGTATTGCGCAAAGCGTTAGAAAAGAATTTGCCTGTAATTCTGCTCATCAACAAAGTAGATCGCCCCGATTCGCGAATTGCAGAAGTTGTCGATGAGACTTACGAACTCTTTCTTGATCTCGATGCCAATGAAGAGCAGATTGAATTTCCTGTTGTCTATGCATCTGCAAAAGCAGGTCGTGCATCGTTAACGCGTCCAGCTGATGGCGGCATGCCAGAGGAAGAGAATCTCGATGTTCTATTCGACACTATCTTCTCTGCAATTCCGGCACCGGTTTATCACGAAGGTGCACCACTACAAGCACACGTCACTAACTTGGATTCATCACCATTTCTTGGTCGTCTTGCACTCTGTCGCGTACGCGAAGGTGTTATTAAGAAGGGCCAGACAGTTTCCTGGATTAAGACAGATGGAACTATTGAAAAGGTAAAGGTTTCAGAGCTATTAATCACTGAAGCACTTGATCGCGTTCCAGCACTTGAGGCTCATCCGGGCGACATCATTGCGGTTGCAGGTTTTGAGACCATTACATTGGGCGAGACTCTTGCCGATCTCGATAATCCACATGCGCTGCCATTAATCATCGTTGATGAGCCATCGATTTCGATGACGATCGGTATTAATACATCACCACTTGCTGGAAAGAGTGGCAAGTTGCTCACTGCGCGCCAAGTAAAGGGGCGCCTTGATGCAGAGTTGGTCGGTAACGTTTCACTTCGCGTACTTACTACTGAGCGCCCTGATACATGGGAAGTTCAAGGTCGCGGTGAATTACAGCTTGCAGTTCTTGTCGAAATTATGAAGCGCGAAGGTTTCGAACTTACCGTTGGTAAGCCACAGGTAGTTATCAAGAAGATTGATGGCAAAGTTCATGAGCCAATGGAGCGTTTGACTATTGACGCACCTGAAGAATATCTCGGTGTACTTACTCAATTGATGGCGCTACGTAAGGGCCGCATGGAGCAGATGGTCAATCACGGAACTGGCTGGATCCGCTTGGATTACAAAGTTCCATCTCGAGGCTTGATTGGTTTCCGTACTGAATTTCTTACTGAAACTCGCGGCACTGGATTACTCCACCACGTATTCGATGGTTACGAACCATGGCATGGCGATATTCGTACTCGTGGCACTGGCTCGCTAGTAGCCGATCGCATGGGTGCAGTAACTTCCTATGCGCTTTATAGCATTCAAGATCGTGGTTCGATTTTCGTTGAGCCAGGTGATGAAGTCTATGAAGGTATGGTCATTGGTGAGAATTCACGGAGCGAAGATATGGATGTCAATACAGTTCGCGAAAAGAAATTGACAAACATGCGCGCATCCGGAACTGATGAGTCGGAGCGTTTAATTCCGCCGAAGAAATTAAACATGGAAGGCGCATTGGAGTTCTGTCGCGAAGATGAGTGCGTTGAAGTAACACCGGCTGTCGTTCGAATCCGCAAAGTAGTTCTGGATCAGAATGAGCGTGGCCGCCTTACCTCACGTGCGAAAAAAGCCAACCAAGATAGCTAAAAGATAGCTAACTGGCGCCTTTTGTCGGAGCTCTCGGGTTGAATTACCTGTTATGAGAGGCGATAAAGAGGCAGCGATCGGGCCACTTCTTCGTGCGCCATTACTCAATCCTGAGTTAACTTTCGATACCGCGCAGCAGAAAGTTCTAGCGCATTCGCAAGGCACTCTCATTGTTCTTGGTGGTCCTGGCACTGGCAAGACCACGCTGGCTGCAGAGTGTGCAGTGGAGCGAATTCGCAGCGCTGTCGATCCATTAAAAGCCACTGACTCAATTCTCTTACTAACATTTGGCCGCGAACGCGCCAGCGAGCTGCGCGATCAGATTGCACTTCGCACGGGCACCACAATGAAAGAGCCGATCGCACGCACTTTCCACTCACTTGCATTCAGCATTCTTCACATGAGCAATGAGATTGATACGCCTGATGTTTTATTGATGTCTGGTCCCGAACAAGAGTTTGCGATTCGCGAAGTTCTTAATTATCACCTGGCACAAGCGGTGGCAGATCCCAGTAAAAATTATTGGCCAGCTGAATTAGCGAAAGCGCTAGAGACGCGGGGCTTTGTTCGCGAATTGCGCGATCTCATTATGCGCGCCTCCGAACGCGGTCTCTCACCTGCACAACTTCGCGAGATTGCAGCCAAAAGTGGCGAGAAGTATTGGCAGGCAGCAGCAATTTTCTGGGAGCGCTATCTCGGCGGTTTAGCACTTGAGGGAAGTAGTGCGGTCGATAGCAAAATGCGAATCGATCCGAGTGAAATTATTATGGAAGCGGTCAGTCGCTTAGGTAGTGATTCCAATCCGACTCCGATTGCGCAAGAACTTCGCGCGAGATTTAACACGATCATCGTCGATGAATATCAAGAGAGCGATCCTGCGCAGCGCCTACTCTTGCGAAAAATTCGCGGCAACGATCTCATTATTTTTGCAGATGGCGATAGCGCTGTTGGGCGCTTTCGTGGCTCCGATCCAGACACACTGCGCAGTGAATTCGCCGATTTAGCAAAGAGTGGCAAGTGCGAGGAGATTATTCTTAAGCACTCTTATCGCAATAAATCAGTGATTCTCGATCTCACTAGTGAAGTGGCAGATCAATTCCGTTCAGTTGCAGTCCAACGTGAGCGCACTCCCGTGCATGAAGGCGGCAGCGCAGTAAGTGCCAGGTTGCGCAGCGAGAGCGAACAGGCGCAATTTATCGCCTATCAATTTCGCAAAGCCCACCTCATTGATGGGGTGCCATGGCGTGAGATGGCGGTCATTGTTCGCTCACCTGGTGCAACCGCACAAGCAATTCGTCGCGCCTTCGCGCATAGTGGCGTTCCAGTTTCCAATGCCAATGAAGCGTTAGTGAGCAATAGCGCCATTGCGCCAATTCTTCTCTTGGCAAAGATGGCGACATCGAGTGCGCCAATTTCCATTAATGATTGCCAGAAATTAATCCTTAGTGAATTAGGCGGCGGCGATGCTATTTCGTTGCGCCGAATTCGTCGGGCACTTCTTAGCGAACAAGAGCAGGGCCATGGCGATGAAGTAGGCGGTAAGAAATTTACGAGCGCCGAACTCATTGTTAAAGCGATTGATACTGGTGAAGTAAGTATCGAAGGCGGCGCACCACTCCTGCGCATTGCAGATTTACTTGAGAAAGCCCGTAGCGCAAATAAGGCAAAGGGTGCACAAGCAGAGGATCTCTTATGGGCAATTTGGGATAACGCACTCTCGGAGAGCGGCGAGAAGTTAAGTCTGCTCTGGCAGCGCACTGCAGTGCGTGGTGGCAATCGTGGCGCAATGGCCGATCGTGATCTCGATGCAATGATGCAACTCTTCGATGCGGCTCGTCGCCATGCCGAGCGCTTTCCCTACTCTCGTCCATCATCATTTATTGATGAAATTTTGCGCAGTGAAATTCTTGGCGATGTGATTACTACTAAAGGTCAGCGCCCTGATGTGGTTGAAATTCTTACCGTGCACTCTGCAAAGGGGCGCGAGTGGGATCTCGTTGCGGTTGCCGGGTTACAAGATGGTGCTTGGCCCAATCTGCGCCAACGCGGCTCACTTCTTGGTAGCGAACGCCTAGTTGAGATGCAGCGCCATAGTGTTTATGCGCGCCAAGAGCTCGAAGAGTTAGCTGCAAGTGGGCTAGCCCAAGATGAGCGGCGCCTACTTTATGTCGCACTCTCTCGCGCAAAGAGTTCGCTGGTTGTCAGTGCAGTGCAGCGCGAAGATGATGAACCATCGCGCTTCTTTGACGACATTGATTCCTATCTCAATGGTGAAATTTCCGAGGAGCGGCGAATCACCGAAGTACCACGGCCACTGACTGAGAGTGCACTCGTTGCCCAGTTGCGTCGTGAAGTGCACTTCGGCCAAGTGCAACCAGTGCGTGAGAAAGCGGCAGGAATTCTCCAACGTTTAGCTCAATCCGGAATTGCCGGTGCAGATGTGGAGAGTTGGCTCGGTGTTGCACCAATGAGCACAACTGCGCCAATAGTTAGCGATGGCGAGAAAGTTCGAGTCTCACCGAGTGCGCTCTATACCTTCGATGAATGTGGCTTGCGCTGGTTCTTAGAGAGCAGTGGTGGGCGAGATGGAGATTCATCGGCACAGAGTTTTGGAAATGCGATACATGGTCTTGCCGAGAAATTAGCGAAAGAGCCAGATCAGAATTTCACATCACTGAAAGATTTACTTAATCGCTCCTGGTCTTTGATCGATTCCAATTCTGGCTGGATTAGTCGCACCGAATTCGATCGCGCAGTTGGTGTACTCGAGCGAGTAGTGAATTATCACAATCAAGCAATTCTAGAGCGTCCCACTATTTATGCAGAGGCACGATTTAGAGTTGAAGTCGAGAACGTCATTATTAGCGGAAGCGTTGATCGCTTAGAGATTGCCGCCGATGGCAAGGCGCTCGTTGTTGATTTCAAGACGAGCAAGAGCGCGATTTCGCCCAAGGATGTTGCCGGACATATGCAGATGCGGGCTTATCAATTGGGCGTAACCGAAAGAGAATTTTTCATTGAAGAAGATGATGAAACTGGCTCAAGTGGTGTAAAGAAAAAGACTCCGATCGAGTTGACCGGTGAAACCTTAGGTGCCTCACTTCTCTATGTCGGCACCGATCACGCAAAGATTCCCGATCGCGATCAAGGCCCACTTACCGAGAGCGATCAATCAGAGGTAATTGCACTTGCCAAGGAGATGGGTGGTTCAACATTTACCGCGACGGTAAATAAGAATTGCCAATTCTGCGCCGTCAGCACTTCATGTCCGCTCCAAATCGAAGGTCGGACGGTGATTGGCTAATGGCTAAGACACTTATTACTCCAGAGGAGATCGCAAAGAAATTACAGGCACTTGATACAAAGGTGCGAGTGCCGAGTAAATATCAGAGTCCGATCATCTCTTCACCGCTCGAACCAGCGGTAGTTATTGCCGGTGCTGGTTCTGGCAAGACCGAGACGATGAGCAATCGCGTTCTCTACTTAGTAGCAAATGGTCTCGTCGATGCTGAAAATATCCTTGGCCTTACCTTTACCCGCAAAGCAGCTGGTGAATTAGCGATTCGGATTCGCAAGCGCCTACGCCAACTCAAGCGAGCTGGCCTTATAGCAAAGAGTGCATCGATCGATGTCACTGTTATGACTTACCACTCCTATGCGGCGTCCATATTGAGTGAACATGCCATTCGCAATGGCATCGACGCCAACTCGCAACCGATCGGTGATGCTGCGCTCTGGCAATTAGCATCCTCAGTTGTTCGCAATTGGGATGGTGATTTCACAACAACAAGTGCTGTATCGACGGTGATCGATGATCTCTTGGGGCTCTCCAAATATCTACTCGAACATAGCGTTACTGGCGAAGAGCTGCGCAGCACTTCTCAAGATATTCTTGATCATATTTCCACTCTGCCCGGTACTCCTGCCAAAGCCACTCTTCGTACCCAAAAAGTTCTTACTAATCGGATTAATTTAATTGAGATGGTTGCTGAATTTGAGAGGCGTCGCAAAGATTTAGGTCAACTCTCCTTCGATGATCAGATGGCGATCGCGGCAGATCTAGCTGTGCAACATGAAGATATTCGCCGCTCCGAACGCACACGTTTTAAAGCAGTACTTCTCGATGAGTATCAAGATACTTCGCAATCACAGGTGCGCATGCTCTCAGCGCTCTTTGGTGGCGACAGTGGCCATCCTGTTATGGCAGTGGGCGATCCAGCGCAATCGATCTACACCTGGCGCGGTGCATCGGCCGGAACGATTCACTCATTTGGCCAACACTTTAAAAAAGCGGCAGGGCAGAGCGGGCCAGCGCAATTCTCACTGCCAGAGACATTCCGCAACGATGAAATAATTCTCGAACTTGCCAATACCGTCTCATCGCAAATTTCGCAGAACCCCGCGAAGAAACTCCATGTACAAGCCTTAGTGAAGGGCCCAGCTGCTGGACCAGGTGAGTTAGTCGTAGGTGTTTACGAAGACATCACTGCAGAGGCAGCGGCAGTTGCTGAGCACATCGAGAAACTCTGGTTTGATCCAGCTCGCACTTCACAAGAACTCGATGATCAATCCACCTTTGCAGTCTTAGTGCGCAGTCGTAAATTAATTCCACCGATCGAGCGCGCACTTCGAGCCCGTTCGATTCCGGTTGAAGTCCTAGGTGTCGGCGGATTAATTCACTTGCCAGAGATCGCTGACATTATTTCGATGATGCGCATTCTCACTGATCCCGATGCCGGATCGAGTTTGATCCGCCATCTAGCCGGACCACGTATCAATCTTGGTCCCAAAGATTTGGCAGCGTTAGGTAGTTTTGCAAAGAAACGTGCAATGGCCCTCAATGAAAGTTCGCACTCATTTGTCGCCAAAGTTATCGCAGGAAATCCCGATCAACTCGAAGCTGATGATCAATTCTCCGGCTCGGCCATCGACGCCCTCGATGAGATCACCAGCGCCCACCAATCAGATTTCACCGAAGTCGGTTGGCGACGACTCCTTGCCTTTGCTCAGGATTTACGCCGTCTGCGCCGGCGCGCGAGCGGTCCCATTGCAGATTTCATTATTGAAATTGAGCAATATCTCAATCTCTCCCCTGAACTCTATTTCCGAGA
>WLQV01000061.1 GCA_009697555.1 Actinomycetota bacterium
AACCGGCAGAGATCTGTCCTGGTGTGTAAGGTCCGTAGAGCCATACTGGGTTGATTGATGCAACTGCGCCTAAGAATGCAGTGATACCAAAGACGATAAAGAAGAAGCCACCGGCCTTTGCCATGTAGACCGGCATCAATGGATAGCCAACAACATTCTTCTCAGTGCGACCAGGACCTGGGTATTGCGTGTGCTTCTGGTACCAGACCAACATTAAGTGGACGGTAATGAGTGCAAGGAAGATGCCAGGAAGTAGAAGAATATGCACGGTGTAGATACGTGGAATGAATGCTTCGCCGGGGAATGCGCCACCGAATGCGAAGTAGGCCAAGTACGAACCGATTACGGGCAGGGCTTGAATGATTGCTTCAGCGATGCGGATACCGGTACCGGAGAGCAAGTCATCGGGGAGTGAGTAACCGAGGAAGCCTTCAACAATTCCTAGAGTAAGAAGTCCAACTCCGAGGATCCAGTTAAATTCACGTGGCTTGCGGAATGCACCGGTGAAGTAGACACGGAGCAAGTGAACAACGATTGCCGCTAAGAAGATGAGTGCGGCCCAGTGGTGAATCTGGCGCATTAATAGACCACCGCGAACATCGAAGGAGATGTGCAAAGTGGACTCATAAGCTGCTGACATCTTCAGGCCAGAGAGTGGTTGGTAACTTCCGTTGTAGATAACTTCCTTCTGTGATGGATCAAACCAGAAGGTAAGGAAAGTTCCGGAGAGTAGAAGAATCACGAATGAGTAGAGCGCGATTTCACCGAGCATAAAGGACCAGTGGTCGGGGAATACCTTGGTGAGATTCTTCTTCAACCATTTAGCAGCGCCAGTGCGCTCATCTACATAGTTGGCGACTGTGCCTGCAACTCTTTCACGTGCGGTCATGATGAGCGCTCCCAGAAACTAGGTCCGACAGGTTCGGCAAATGGTTGTTTTGCAACGAGATAACCCTCTGCATCGAGGCTTAATGCTAATTGAGGAAGTGGGCGAGCTGCAGGTCCAAAAATAACTTTGGCACCACGTGTGACATCAAATGTTGATTGATGGCATGGGCAGAGCAGGTGCTTGGTCTGTTGTTCGTAGAGTGCAATTGCGCAACCCATGTGAGAGCAGATCTTGGAGAAGGCGATGATGCCTTCGTGAGTCCACGAAAGTTTCTCGGGTGAGAGTTGGAAATCTTGTGGGCGGATGCGAATAAGAAGGACTGCATCTTTGCCGATGTCGGCCAGGGTGCGCTCTTGTCCTTGTCGCAGCTCTGGCAGAACTTGTGCAACCGCGCCAACTTCGAGATCAGATGGCTTAATTGGGCGATCACCTGGATCGGTTACTAAACGTGTACCTGCGCGCCATGAAGTTTGGGAGAGCTCCATCTTGGGAAGTGGACCTAAATCACGAAGCAATAAAACTGGTGAGAGGCCAACTAGGCCAAGTGCTAAACCTAATGAGCGTTTGATAAGTGGACGACGACCAAGACCAGCAGTACCGGCGCGCTCTTTAACTGTGTCAACAAAATCTGCGCGATCTTCATCGCTAGAGCGCATCTCATGGCGTTGTGCGATTACTTCATTGTCTGGCATCAATGCGCGGGCCCATTGAATTGCGCCCATACCGATAAAGAAGAGTGAGGCGGCCATGCCGATACCTAAAAATAATTGCGATGCATTGGTGTTGCCCATGATCGGCAAGAAAATAAATTTATTGCCAGGAATGAAAATGTAGGAGTAAATCATCAATACGGTTCCAAGAGCTGAGAGGGCAAAGAGGACCGCTACTTGGCGCTCTGCCTTCTTCTCTGCTACTGGATCGTGATCTGCTTTGCGATGGATGTGCGCTGGCAATCCTGGATCTTCAACTGGTGCGATCTCTGTTGACATCTCTTATCTCGCCTTCGATGCTAACCAGACTGCAACACCAATAAGGAGTCCAAGTCCGAGTGTCCATACAAGTAAACCTTCAGTAACCGGTCCTACGCGACCAAGAGATGCGCCACCTAAGTTTGGTTCGGCCTCTGCAGCTTTGAGCCACTTTATAATGGAAAGTTTTTCCTCAGGTGTCAGAACCTTGTCAGAGAAGACCGGCATGGATTGTGGACCAGTAGCGAGTGCTTCGAGAATGTACTTTGGTTCAACGCCCATCAGAGTTGGTGCGTACTTACCTTGAGTAAGTGCGCCACCTTGTCCAGCAAAGTTATGGCACATCGCGCAGTTGGTGCGAAATAGCTCGCCACCTTCTGCGGTGTTGCCATCGCGTTCGTAATTAATACTTGCTGCATCTGGAATAGCGGGGCCAGGTGCAAGAGATGCAACATAAGCGGCAAGTGCGGCAGTCTGCTCTTCGTTGTAGAGCGGCTTCTTGCGCATTGCTTGAACACTCATGTCAGCCATTGGCATACGACCAGTACCAACTTGGAAATCAACTGATGCCGCGCCAACGCCAATCAGAGAAGGTGCGATGGCGCCACCTTCTGCATTAAGGCCGTGGCAGGAAGAACAACCCTTAAGAAAGATCTGGCGACCTTCATCAACGGCTGCGCTACGTGCAAATGCACTTTGGGCTGGCTTGGTTGTTGCACTTGCAACAGAGAAGGTGGTGCCAACGAGGAAGAGTGCGAAGAAGAGTGCAATAGGTGAGGCAAATCGGTGGCGGCGAAGGCGCGAAAGTTTTTTCATAATCTGCGCATCACTTAATCAGGTAGATCGCAGAGAAGAGTGCGATCCAGACTACGTCGACGAAGTGCCAGTAATAAGAGACAACGATTGCAGTTGTGGCTTGGGCATGTGTGAAGCGACGAGCCTTAGCAACGCGGATGATGACAATAAGGAATGCGATCAAACCACCGGTGACGTGAAGACCGTGGAAGCCAGTTGCAATGTAGAAAACTGAACCGTATGCATTGGAGGAGAGACTTAAACCTTCGTGCACCAATGATGCGTACTCATAAATTTGGCCGGCGATAAAGAATGCGCCCATAAGGAAGGTGAGTGCAAACCATTCACGCATGCCCCACTTGGAGATCTTCCAGAATGATGCAGTGCGCTTTGCTTGAAACTTCTCTGCTGCGAAGACACCGAACTGACATGTGACAGAGGAGAGGACAAGAACAGTTGTATTGAGTGCAGCAAATGGAATGTTGAGAATCGATGTTGATTCCAACCAAATGTTTGGTCCTTGCACACCACGTGTTGTGAAGTACATAGCGAAGAGTGCGGCGAAGAACATGAGTTCACTCGATAGCCAGACAATGGTTCCAACTGCCACCATGTTGGGGCGGTTGATTTTGTGCATTGATACTGGGGCACTGGACATGTGGGCGATTATTCCCGATTTCACCGTTAAAGATGCTATCGAGAGCGCCCTGGGGCGACCTTTTACTCGGAAAAGGTCAGTGAAACGGGTCACCTCAATCCCCGGTCCGAGGGCTCGGTTTTGGTGGGTGGGAGCCTTTAGACTTGCCCCATGTCAGAGCGGGTTATTGCAAAGCAGATCGTGATTTATTCCGACGATTCCAATGTGCGCAAATCCATTACTGCCGCCCTCGGAAAGCAAGTATCTGCCGAAGTAGGGCCACATCAGATTCATGAATTTGCAACAGCCGATGCGCTTCGTGCCTACATCGATAGCAAGAGTGTGGATGGAACACCACGAGCTGATCTCTTTATCCTCGATGGCGAGGCAACTCCCGAAGGCGGCATGAGCGTTGCGCGCCAACTCAAAGATGAAGTATTTAATTGCCCACCAGTTGTTTTGATTATCGGTCGTCCCGATGATGCGTGGCTTGCCTCATGGTCGCGCGCCGAGAGTGTGATCTCTCATCCGATCGATCCATTTACTTTGGCCGCACGTGCGGCGCAATTACTTATCGCCGGCAGCTCTGTTCTTTCCTAATTAAGAGATCGGCTCGATAGCGATGTGGTCCACACTTCTTGCTGATTTAGATAATCGCAAAAACCTCTCCGCCGAAAATGCGCAATGGGCGATGCGTGAGATTTTAGAGGGCCGTGCATCGGCCGATGAGATCAAAGCCTTCTTACTTGGACTCAAGAGCAAGGGTGAATCGGCTGCGGAAGTATCGGCGCTGGTTGATGAGATGTATCGCCATAGTGCGCCAATAAGTATTAGTAAGCGCGCCGTGGACACGGTCGGCACAGGTGGCGATGGCCAGCACACAATTAACATCTCAACTACTGCAGCGATTATTGCGGCCACAGCTGGTGCGGTGGTTGTGAAGCATGGCAATCGCGCTGCATCATCAAAGTCCGGCGCTGCTGATTTATTGGAAGCACTCGGTGTTGCAATCAATCTCAATGGCGAGCAAGTGGCGCAATCAGTTGATGAACTCGGAATTGGTTTCTGTTTTGCACCGATGTTTCACCCTGCCATGCGCCATGCGGCGCCTGCTCGCAAAGAGTTAGGTGTGCCTACTGTCTTTAACATTTTGGGGCCCTTGGCCAATCCAGCAAAACCTGCGGCTGCGGCTATCGGTGTCGCTAATAAAGCGATGCATCAATTGATGGCGCAGGTATTGGTCGATCGTGGAGTAGATGGCTTCGTCTTTCGTGGCGATGATGGTCTCGATGAAATTACCTTGGCGACAAGCACCGATGTATTGGTCCTAGATAAAGGTCAAGTCACTCAAATTTCGGTGAAGCCAGAGGATTTTGGAATTGCACGTGCACCGATTTCAGCAATTGTCGGGGGAGATGCGGCAGAGAATGCCGCGATCACTCGCGCTATTTTCAGCGGTGAAAAGGGTGCACCGCGTGATGCAGTTGTACTTAATGCCGGTGTGGCAATTGCAGCTTTCCGCGGCGATACATCGCTATCGCCACATGAGCGAATTTATGCCGGTGTTCGATCTGCGGTAATTGCGATTGATACAGGTGCGGCAAATCAATTATTAGAGCGCTGGGTGCGATTGACCCAGAAATTAACATCCTGATCTTCTACTTTTTCAAAATCACCGCGCGATCTGGCGGCGCTAAATACTGGAAGTGACCATTCATCTGTAATGGAGACGATGCGAGTCTCTTGATTTTCGATGTAACCAAGAATCTTCTCAACCTCTTCATAGGTGGATGCCGGAAGAATTGATCCATCATCGGTAATGCGCTCTGCCGTAAGTGAGAGCGATTCTATGGTCTGTGCAACATCAACACCTGGTGTGGAGTGCGCGCTACCGACTAGGCGTCCGTGGCGAATGCAGAGGAACTCCCATTGATCGTCGCGTCGATGCGCGGTGATGATTTCACCAATTTGTGTGAAGGCGCGGATGCGTTGGCCGCGTGAGATTCCGCTGATAAGTGCACTGAGGCGATTGCGCACTTGCGCTGCATCTTCGAAGCGTTCGGCTGTTGCTAAATCTTGCATCCGCCTGGTGAGTTGATCGACAACTGGACTCGAATCATTATGGAGATAGTGCTGAAGCGTGGAGATAATGGTTTGGTAACTCGATGGACTTTGATTGCCAATGCAAGGTGCGGCGCAGCGATTCATGTCAAAGAGTGCGCAAGGACTGGCGGTTTTCATGCTGCGCTCTGTAATACGCGGTGTGCATTGGCGAAGCGGGAGTAATTCGTGAATCGCATCGATTGCTAAGTGGGCAGCTTCATTGCCATGGAAAGGCCCGGCCCAACCTGCATCATCGAGGAGCGTTTTGTGGCCGCGGACTGCAGAGAGACGGGGAAATTGTTCTTGGGTGAGTTTGATCCAGACCGCTTTCTCTTGCGTGCGAGAGCGGCGATTAAAACGAGGTTGGTGTTCTTCAATTAACCGCAGTTCGCGTACTTGCGCTTCGATAACAGTGGCGCAGGGGATGATGTCGATGTGGTCGGCCATTGCGATCATATCTTTGATGCGCTTGCGACTTTCGGCTGCGGTGAAGTAACTCTTTACGCGAGAGCGCAGATTCTTTGAGGTACCGATGTAGAGGGCTTCATTCTTTGCATTGCGGAAGATGTAGACACCAGCAATGGCTGGGATGTTGGCGGCAAGGTGTCGCTTCTCATGTTGGGCAGGTGAGACTTGTTTGCTGAAATTGAGGAGCTCTTCGAGTGTGGTGATGCCAAATGAACCTAAGCGACCAAAGAGTCCGTGAAGTACATCGACAGTGGCTTTGGCATCATCGAGTGCGCGGTGATTGGGAGTGGTCTCGGCACCGAAGAATGCGGCAAGAGAACCGAGTTTGTTGTTAGGAACTTCTTCCTTAGTCATTACTTGGCGTGCAATGCGGACCGTGTCAACGACAGGGTATTTCGGCCAGGCATAACCATGTTTCTTAGCCGCAGCTTTGAGAAAACTTAAATCAAATGGTGCGTTGTGTGCGACAAAAACTGTGTCAGTGGGGCTGCCGGCGAATTCGAGAAAGCCCGGAAGTAGCTCTGCAATTCGCGGCGCATCAACGACCATGGCATCGGTGATGCCAGTGAGCACGGTAATGAATGCGGGAATCGGAAGACCTGGATTAACAAATGTTTTGTACTCACCGAGAATTTCACCGCCGCGTACTTTGACTGCGCCGATTTCGGTGATTTCGCAATTATCGGCAGAGCCACCAGTTGTTTCTAAATCCACGACAACAAAGGTGGTAGTGGCAAGGGAGCGACCGAGATCGTCGAAAGTGCCCTGCCAATGTTGCGTCATAGGCGCAACGGTATTGGCTTGCCCCGACAAATGGACATACTGTTGCGGATGTGGCGTATGCGTGCGGTGAGTGATGAATAGCCTCTACCTGCTTATACCCATCGGAT
>WLQV01000062.1 GCA_009697555.1 Actinomycetota bacterium
AGGACCTGAGCCAGAGTCAGCTCGCTCACCGGCTCATCAACGACCATCAGGATCGCTTCGATGGAACGCTCAAGTTCTACATTAGACATTCTCATCCCCTTCGACCATTCGAACCTCTTCATCAAACTCTTGCCCTGCCACGATCTCGCCCTCATCGCTGCCGATCCAGGTGATCTGGAGTTCTCCCAAGGAGATCACCTGCTCAAAGCGTAAAGCGCCATGTCGATAAAGATCTAAAAGGGCTAGGAAACGAGCGACCACCACGAGGGTGCTCTCAGCATCGCCTATCAGGGCCCGAAAACTCATGCTCTTGGAGCGCCGGAGGGAGTCTACGACGTATTGGGACTGCTCAGCCACGCTCACCAGAGGCATGTGCAGGTGCTCGATCTTGACCGTAGGCGGAGTCTTGGGGGTCAGGATTCGCTCAGCGATCGCGGCAAAGCGCTGGGCGCCTACCCCGATCAGGACCTCAGGAAGTAGCGAGGCAAAGGCTGGATCCAGGGCGACAACGCGGGCAAAACTCCGCTCGGCGATGGAAATCCGTTCGGCAAAGGTTGCGGCAATCTCCTTAAAGGCTCGGTATTGGAGTAGGCGGGCAAAGAGCAGGTCGCGCGCTTCAAGGAGGGCAATGTCCTCATCATCTTCAACCTCACCGCTGGGAAGCAGGCGGGCCGCCTTGAGGTCAAGCAGGGTCGCCGCAACGACGAGGAACTCGGTGGCCTGATCTAACCGCCAGCCTTCGCCCGAGAGCTCAAGGGCGCGGATAAAGGAGATGAATTCATCGGTGACGGTGCTGAGGGCGATCTCGGTAATGTCTAATTTGTGGCGAGAAATCAGTTGAAGGAGAAGATCGAAGGGTCCATCGAAGTTATCCAGGTGAACGGAAAAGGGTGCGCCGGATTCACTCTCTACAGCGCCAATCTCCGGTTCAGTGGTCTCCACACGCGGCACGGTACTGCATTTGAGCGCGTCTTGCTCTTCCCGCACGGTCGTCATAGAGTCCGCAGTGATCGAAAGGGAGGTTTCTCGCTTGAGCGCTAAATCGACAATTGAGGCCGAAGTAGCCACTACTTCCAAGGTAATGGCACGCAAACCTAAGTACTGGCCAAAGCCTGGAGCAGTTGCAGACAATGGCACTGCAAAAGTGATCTCCATCTTCAATCAAAAAGGTGGCGTTGGTAAAACAACAACCACTATCAGCCTCGGTGCAGCCCTTGCAGAGTTTGGCCGCCGCGTACTTCTCGTAGATTTCGATCCACAAGGTGGTCTCTCACTAGCTCTTGGTGTACCTGTACACACTTTGGCTAAAGAAGAGACTGTTTACCAAGCGTTGATGGATCCAAGTACCAATGTTGAGAGCATTGTTTTGAAATCTGCAGTGCCGAATTTAGATTTTCTTCCAACAAACCGTGACTTAGTGAGTGCTGAAATTACCCTCGGCCAAGAAATTGGTGGACAGCAATATCTCAAGCGCACACTCGAGCCCTTGAAGAGCAAGTACGACGTAATTTTGATCGATTGCCAGCCAACTATGGGACAACTTGCCATGAATGCGCTAATTGCATCTGATGAAGTTATCGTTCCGTTGCAATGTGAGAATCTCTCACTCCATGGATTTATCGAGTTAAGTATTAACCTCGATAAAGTTCGCAACTTTTTAAATCCAAACCTCAAATTAGCTGGAATTCTCGCCACAATGTATGAGAATAAATTGCATCACAAGGAAGTTCTCACTCGTATCTGTGAGCGCTATCCCGATGATATCTTTGAGACAGTCATTGCAAAGACCATCAAATTTCCAGATTCGACAAATAAGGGCGTTCCAATCACCAAAGCTTTCGCTGCATCAGCTGGTGCAGAGTCTTACCGTCGTTTAGCACGTGAATTAATTGCTCGAGGAGGAGCCAAATGAGTCGCAGAGCCAGCTTGCCAGGTGCCGATGAACTATTCCGCACCACAACTCCCCTAACTGCAGTGCCACAAGTGGCCGAGAGCGCACCTGTATCAGCACCAATGACTACAGCTCAATTGCCTCCTAAGAACATTTCGAAAAAAGGGGTACGCAATACCCAACGTCGCCGCGTTGTTTCTACCGAACGCGCACCATCTGGTCGCGAACGTCACGATGAGAAAATTACTGTCTACTTATCAGCCGATGAACTATTCGATATTGATAATGCTCGATTGATTCTTCGTGGCGATTTGGGTCTTGCCGTTGATCGCGGTCGCATTGTTCGCGAATCAATTGCAGTGATCGTTGCTGACTTGGAATCAAAGGGCGATCAGAGCATTCTTGCTCGCCGACTTCGCGGTCAGTAAATCTATAACGCTCTCGGGTGCGCTAACGCGTAACTCTCTCGCACTTTATCAATCGTAATGAGCGTGTAAATCTGTGTTGTCGTAACAGATGCATGGCCAAGCAACTCCTGCACGACCCGTATATCTGCACCGCCATCGAGCAAATGGGTGGCATAAGAATGGCGAAATACGTGTGGGCTAACAACGCTCTCAATTCCCGCTCGCTTTGCAGTGTCGAGAATAATCTGCCAAGCGCTTTGTCGACTTAATCGACCACCGCGCACATTGAGAAAGAGCGCACTACTAACTCGCTTAGCTTTACTAATCAGTGCCGGCCGAGTTCGTGTTAAATAATCATTTACAGCTGCTGTAGCAAAAGAGCCAATCGGAACAATTCGTTCTTTCCCGCCCTTGCCCTTCAACCTAACGGTGCGAGCACTAGTGCCATCACCTTCAAATTGGGCGATATCTAAAACATTGAGTGAAATAACTTCGCTGACGCGTGCGCCAGTGCCATACAAGAGTTCAATCAGTGCCTTGTCACGAAGTGAATTAACATCCCCTGTAACTTCAGCTGCGTTGATTAATAAGGTTACCTGGTCAATTGTCAGCGGCTTAGGTAAGCGTCGTGGCAGCTTGGTTATCTCTAACTCTAAAGTCGGATTACTCCAACCCTCCTCGCGTGAGAGATGTTTGTGGAATGTGCGAATGGCGCTCTGTACTCGGTTGATTGATGATGATGAGAGTTTCTCTACTCGCAATAGATTAAGGAAATCTACAATTTGGGTGTGGGTAATTTTCTCCAAAGAGATCTGGTTGGAATCAAGAAAGGTTAAATACCGTTCTAAATCACGCCTGTACGCAAGTAAGGAATTCTCAGCTAATCCGCGCTCTACCCGCGCAGCATCGAGAAATGACGCAAGCGCTCGTGAACTCATTTCTTCTGTTGCGCAATTGCCGCAGCAATTAAACCTTTAAAGAGTGGATGTGCCTTGGTTGGTCGTGATCGAAACTCTGGGTGGGCTTGGGTACCGACGTAGTAAGGATGAACCGCAACCGGCAACTCCACAAACTCCACCAAGTTGCGCTCTTCGTGGATTCCAGAGAAGACCAACCCTGTGCCGCTAATTTGATCGCGATAAGAATTATTTACTTCATAACGATGGCGATGGCGCTCCGAGATCTCGCGGCTTCCATAAACACCTTCAACGACAGAACCTGCAAGCAGAGTTGCCTTGTAGAGACCCAGGCGCATCGAACCACCCATGTCAGCCTGTCCAGAAACAATCTCTTCTTGATCGGCCATTGTTGCGATGACGGGATTCTTAGTCGATGGATCAAACTCTGCACTATTGGCATCTTTGATGCCAGCAATGTTGCGTGCTGCTTCAATGACCATGCATTGCAATCCTAAACAAATTCCGAGCGTTGGGATTTTATTCTCGCGGGCATATTTGAGTGCGCCAAGTTTTCCCTCAATTCCACGAACTCCAAAACCACCAGGAACTAAAACTGCATCGACCTTGGATAACTGCGCAGCAGCACCAGCTGGTGTCTCGCAATCATCACTTGGTACCCAAACAATCTCGACTTTGCAATCATTAGCAAAACCGCCAGCGCGAAGGGCTTCAGTAACTGAGAGATAAGCATCTGGCAGATCGATGTACTTGCCAACTAAAGCAACTTTCACATGATGTGTTGGATGATGCACCTTCTTTAAGAGCGCATCCCATTCAGCCCAGTCAACATCTTTAAATGGCAGTCCAAGCCGGCGAACCACATAAGCATCGAGTCCTTCACTATGAAGTACCTTCGGAATGTCATAAATTGATGGCGCATCTACCGCCGCTACTACCGCTTCTAAATCAACATCGCACATCAGCGAAATCTTTCGCTTGACTGAATCCGGAATCGGACGATCTGAACGAATCACAATTGCATCAGGTGTAATACCAATTGCGCGCAACGCTGCAACGCTATGTTGAGTTGGCTTAGTCTTCAATTCACCAGAGGGGCCGATATATGGCACAAGAGAGACGTGAACATAGAAAACATTCTCCCGTCCTACCTCTTGGCGGATCTGACGAGCAGCCTCAAGAAATGGTTGCGATTCAATGTCGCCAACTGTGCCGCCGATCTCAGTAATAACGACATCGATATTTGGCGCAGCCATTGCGCGAATGCGCTCTTTAATCTCATTAGTGATGTGCGGAATAACCTGCACAGTCTCGCCTAGATATTCACCACGACGCTCTTTTGCAATAACCCGCGAATAAACTTGGCCAGTTGTGACGTTGGCCGAGCCATGCAAATTGGTATCTAAGAAGCGCTCATAGTGGCCAATATCAAGATCGGTCTCAGCGCCGTCATCGGTAACGAATACTTCGCCATGTTGAAAGGGATTCATCGTGCCAGGATCGACATTGAGATAGGGATCGAGCTTCTGCATTGTTACTCGCAGGCCACGTGAGCGTAATAACCGACCTAAACTCGATGCTGTAAGGCCTTTGCCTAAACTTGAGGCGACTCCGCCGGTTACAAAGATATGTTTCGTCACATGCGGCTGGCCCATGGAGTACTAACCTATCACTAAAAGTGAGAGTTTCTAGCCAAAACGTAATTGCAGCAATTCTGCGGCGTGTTCTTGCGCGCTAGCGGATTCCTCCATTCCTGCGAGCATTCGTGCGATTTCACCAACTCGTTCCTCACCCTGCAACTTACGCACTCCGCTTTCAACAATTGCGCCATCACTATTCTTCTCCACCACAAAATGCGATTCGGCCCATGCTGCAACTTGCGGAAGATGTGTCACGACAATTACTTGTGCACTCTCTGCAAGGGCGGCCAATCTTCGTCCAACTTCAATCGCCGCTTTTCCACCAACACCGGCGTCGACTTCGTCGAAGACATAGATTGCAACGGGTGAGATTTTTGCTAAAACTACTTCGATCGCAAGCATGACGCGTGATAGCTCGCCGCCTGATGCGCCTTTATTGATTGCAACTTTGCTGCCATTCTTACTAGTAGTGAGCGAGAAATTCACTTCATCAATTCCATCAACGTGAAATTTTGCGAATGCGACCTTCTCGCCTAAATCAGCAGGTGTCACATCTGCAAGAAAATCAGTATGCGGCATGGATAGTGAATGAATTTCAGCGCTTACCTCTTTCGCCAACACCGCTGCAGACTTCATCCGCGCTGCGGTGAGTTTCTCTGCTTTTGTCTTTAAAACAGTTAGCTTCGCCGTGATTTCTTCTGCCATCTGAGCAAGACGCTCATCTCCACCGGTGAGATCGGCTAATTCACTCTTTGCCCCGCTGTGGCGTTCGATGATTCCGGCAAGTGATAAATCTGGATCAGCTTCATTGCCAAATCGCTTAATAAATGCGCTCAACTCTGCCCGGCGCAATTGCAGAGTATTGAGTTTTTCTGGATCTGCTTCTAAATCTCCGGCATAACTCTCAAGTTCGCGGGCACTCTCATTGACTAAATAGAAAGCTTCATTGAGATTGCCTACCAGCGCCGCGAGTTGCGGATCTTTCTGCGCGACGCCTTCAAGCGCCTTACGCGCTTGATTGAGCAGAGTTGCTGCACCAGATTCATCATCATTGATCGCATCTTGGGCGATTCCAGTAGCGCTACGAAATTCTTCAAGTGAATCAAGTTTGGCAATCTCGCCGACAAGTGAGGCGAACTCCCCTGCATTGGGTTTAACTTTCGCGAACTGTGACAAGAATTCCTGCAATTGCGTGATCTGACTATCTCGCTGAGATGCACTCTCTTTCGCTGCCTTGTAGCGATCGATCAAATCCTTGCTCTCGCGATACGCAGCGCTGTAATCACTGAGCACCTTCGCTAATGCATCTCCCCCAAAGCGATCGAGCAAATCACGTTGCAGAGCTGGCTTGAGCAATCCCGCATTGGCAGCTTGGGCATGAATCTCGATGAGATGTGAGCCAATTGCATCAGCAACACCTGCAGTGATGGGTTCACCATTGACTGAAGCTTTCGAACGGCCATCGGATGTAACGACGCGATTGAGGATGAGAACTCCACCATCAACCGAGCCACCAGCACTTTCAATCGCTTCGTTCTGGTTATCGCCGATCTCAAATGTGGCAGATGCGAGGAGGCGATCTTTCCCACTTCTAATCAGGGTGGCATCGCTCTTTCCGCCCAAAACAAGATTGAGCGCAGTCAGAACCATGGTCTTACCAGCGCCAGTTTCGCCCGTTAAAACAGTTAAGCCTTGACCGATCTCTAGCGATGCAGAGTCGATAACTCCAATTCCTCGTATCGTGATTTCATTGAGACGAGAACGTTTCATTCACCACGCCAACCTTCGACCGGCAATTTAAATTTAGCAACAAGACGATCACTGAAATTTGTCTCCTTGAGGTGGGCCAATCGCACTC
>WLQV01000063.1 GCA_009697555.1 Actinomycetota bacterium
CTTCGCTGGCTTAGTGCTGTACGGAAGATTCTTAATTCGTCGCAGATAAATCTTGACGGGCGTAAAGATCAGCATACAAACCACCGGCGGCAACTAATGCATCATGCTTTCCGCGCTCAACAATCTGACCCTTTTCAAGGACCAAAATCTGATCAGCATCGCGCACGGTGCTTAAACGATGTGCAATCACAATGCTGGTTCGCCCTTGCAGCGCAATCTTTAACGCTTCTTGGACGAGTGCTTCATTCTCTGAATCCAAGTGCGCAGTAGCCTCGTCAAGAATCACAACAGATGGTGCTTTGAGGAGTAAGCGAGCAATCGCGAGGCGTTGCTTTTCGCCACCGGAAAGGCGATGACCGCGCTCTCCCACCATGGTGTCTAGGCCATTAGGCAGTGATGAAATCAGTTTCCAGATTTGAGCTTGCTGACATGCCTGCTTCATCTCATCTTCGGTCGCATCAGCCTTCGCATAACGCAAATTCTCTGCAATAGATTCATGAAAAAGGTGCGCATCCTGCATGACGACACCAATGGCACCGCGCAGTGAATTCATCGTGAGATCGCGAATGTCATTTCCGTCGATAAAAATTCCGCCCTCTGTCACATCGTAAAGGCGCGGAATCAATGCGGTAATCGTGGTCTTCCCCGCACCAGATGGACCAACCAGTGCAGTCAGTGTCCCTGATTCTGCGGTGAATGAGATGTTTTTCAGAATCTCACCACTTTGTACTAACTCTGGCTTTGCCGCTGACTCGAGCGATGCTAACGAAATTTCATCGGCGCGTGGATAAGAAAAACTCACATTACGAAATTCCACTGCAGGCTTTCTATTCTCTAAAACCCTAGCGTTGGCGCGATCTTGCACCATTGGTTGAAGATCGAGAACTTCGAAGACTCGTTCAAAGGAAACAAGTGAGGTCATGACATCTACCCGCACATTAGATAGCGCAGTCAGTGGTCCATAAAGTCGAGCCAAGAGCGCAGTGATCGCAAGCAATGTTCCAACTGTTACTTTCCCAGAAATTGCTAGATGTCCACCGATTCCAAAGGCAAAAGCGGTCGCAATCGCGGCAACGCTGGTGAGTGCAATAAAGAAGAGTCGGTTAAGCAGAGCCATCGTGATTCCAATATCGGCAACGCGTCGTGCTTTACTCCGGAAAGTCTTCTCTTCTACTTCAGCCCGGCCATAGAGCGCCACAAGCATTGCGCCGGAAACATTGAAGCGCTCTGTCATAGTGCTCGACATTTCGGCATTTGTTTGGAATGACTCACGGGTGAGAATTTGCAACCTACGTCCAACCCATCGAGTGGGCAGGAGAAATACTGGAAGCAGTAGGAGTGAAACAACCGTGATCTGCCAAGAGAGAATCAACATCGTAATAATTACCAAAATCAGAGAGACCACGTTGCTTACGACGCCAGAAAGAGTGGCGGTAAAGGCTTGCTGAGCGCCAATTACATCGGAGTTGATTCGGGAAATAAGTGCACCAGTCTGGGTGCGGGTAAAGAATGCAATCGATTGGCGTTGCACATGTGCAAAAACCAGAGAGCGTAAATCATAAATTAGGCCTTCACCGATTCGTGATGAGAACCAGCGACCGACAATGCTCATCAAGCCATCCCCGATAGCAATTAGCCCCACTGCAATCGCCAGCATCGTGACGAGGTGGCCATTCTTTGGAATTACTCCATCATCGATCAGGCGGCGAAGTAAGAGTGGAGATGCAACCATCAAGAAGGCATCGATAACAACGGTCACCAAGAAGATGATGATCTGCCACTTGTAGGGCTTAGCAAAGAGGAAGATACGGCGAACAGTTCCCGCTTTAAGTTTCTGATTCTTTACTGAGGAGTCGGCGGTCATAGACCGCATCGACATCCACATCGCATGCTGTGACATTATTTAAACGGTGAATCCGAGAGCGCGCAGCTGTTCTCTTCCGTCGTCGGTGATTTTATCTGGACCCCAAGGTGGCATCCAGACCCAATTAATTTTTACATCGGCAGTTAGACCGGCAAGTGCTTGGTGAGTCTGATCTTCAATCACATCTTGGAGTGGGCAGGCAGCTGAGGTAAGCGTCATGTTGAGGACGGCAATATTGTTCTCATCAACCATGACATCGTAAATCAGGCCAAGGTCAACCACATTGATCCCTAATTCTGGGTCGACAACATCTTTCATTGCCTCAGTAACATCATCAATTGCTGCAACCATGATTCGCCTCTTCTCTTCGTCGGAATTCTACTGTGCTTGCGCCTGAACGGATGCATCCTTAAATGCCATCCATCCCAGGAGCGCGCATTTAATACGAGCTGGATATTTTGAAACACCGGCAAATGCCACCGCATCATCGAGAATCTCAGGGTCTCCAGCTGATGTTCCCTTGCTCTGCATCAGCGCAGTGAATTCATCCAAAATCACATTTGCTTCTTTGATGCCAAGGCCAGTCACTAGATCGGACATCATGGAGACGCTGGCCTGTGAGATTGAACAGCCAACTCCATCCCACGTTACCTCAGCGACCACTCCATCGTTCACTGAAACTTTCACTGTCACTTCATCACCACAACTGGGATTGATGTGATGCACTTGCACGCCAGAATTCTTCGAAAGACCCTTATGCAACGGGCGCTTGTAATGATCAAGAATGACTTGTTGGTAGAGCGAATCTAATTCCATTACTTATCCTTGAAATATTCCTGTGCACCAGCAATGCCAGCAAGCAGTGCGTCAACTTCGCTCGCATCGTTATAGAGATAGAAGGATGCGCGAGTTGTCGCAGTGATACCAAATTTGCGAGTAAGTGGCCAGGCGCAGTGATGGCCGGTGCGAACTGCAATTCCTTGCGAATCTAGATACTGACCTAAATCGTGAGGATGAATTGCGCCAACGGTAAATGAAACAGTTCCGCCACGATCGACTGTGCTCTCTGGGCCAAAGACTTTTGCCTCTTCAATATTCGCAAGACCGGCGAGCAATTGTTCAGTCAGCAATAACTCGTGTGCTGAAATTTTTTCCAAGCCAACGTTGGTGAGATATTCCAAGGCGCTCGCCAGACCCACTGCCTGCGCCATGTTAGGGACACCGGCTTCAAAGCGGCGTGGTGATGGCGCCCAAGTAGCATCGAGCATCGAAACATTTTCAATCATCGAGCCACCGAAGAGAAATGGCGGTAGATCTTCTAGTAATTCACTTCTACCCCAGAGCACACCAATGCCAGTTGGGCCTAGCGCTTTATGTCCAGAGAAAGTTAGAAAATCGACTCCGAGTTTTTCAACATCTATTGCTTTATGTGGCGCAGATTGGCAGGCATCGAGAACCACGACTGCGCCAACTTCATGTGCGCGCGCCACAATCTGCTCAAGTGGATTAATAGTTCCGAGCACATTTGATTGATGTGTGAGTGCGACAATCCGAGTATCCGAGTTGATCAACTCCGAAATTTTGCTCAGATCAAGTCGGCCTTCAGGGGTAACTTCAAACCAGACCAACTCCGCGCCTGTGCGCTTTGCTAATTGTTGCCAGGGAATCAGATTTGCGTGGTGCTCCATCTCGGTAACCACAATGCGATCGCCGCGTTTGATCTGGAAGCGATTGAGTGAATCCCCACTAGAGAAGGCATAAGCCAGAAGATTGAGGCTCTCTGTAGCGCTCTTGGTAAAGATAATTTCATCAACTGTGGCACGAAGGAACTTTGCAACGCTTTCGCGCGCGCCTTCGTAGGCCTCTGTCGCCTCTTCTGCTAATTGATGTGCACCGCGATGTACTGCCGCATTGTGCATGCGGTAGAAATTGGCCTCTGCTGAAATGACGCTCTCAGGCTTCTGGCTTGTTGCACCGCTATCGAGATAGACCAACTTTTTTCCATCGCGCACTGTTCTGGTAAAGATAGGAAAGTCACGGCGAATTACGGCCGTATCCAGTGGCGAGGAAGAATTACTCATAGCGAATTACTGACGACTATTGCGTAACGTATTCAGCGTAGCCAGATTCTTCGAGCTTCTCTGCTAACTCTGGGCCGCCCTCTTCAACTACCCGACCAGCAGCGAAGACGTGCACGAAATCTGGTTTGATGTAACGAAGAATGCGGGTGTAGTGAGTAATGAGCAGTACGCCAAGGTCATTAGCTGCCTTTGCGCGATTGACGCCCTCAGAAACAATACGAAGCGCATCAACATCGAGGCCAGAATCTGTCTCATCGAGAATCGCAATCTTTGGCTTCAATAATTCCAATTGCATGATTTCATGGCGCTTCTTCTCGCCGCCCGAGAATCCTTCATTGACGTTGCGCTCAGCAAATGCTGGATCCATGTTGAGTGCATTCATTGCATCCTTTACTTCGCCAACCCAAGTGCGAAGTTTTGGCGCCTCGCCGCGAAGTGCTGTTGCAGCAGTGCGGAGAAAGTTAGAGACCGAAACGCCAGGAACTTCAACTGGATATTGCATCGCAAGGAAGAGTCCAGCACGAGCGCGCTCATCCACTGTCATCTCTAGGAGATCAACGCCATCGAGTGTTACTGAACCGCCTGTGATCTTGTACTTAGGGTGACCGGCAATTGAGTAAGCAAGGGTTGATTTACCAGAACCGTTAGGTCCCATAACTGCATGTGTCTCACCGGAGCGGATTGTGAGATCCACGCCTTTAAGAATCTCTTTAGCGCCAGCTTCGGTGTCGACTGAAACTTGCAGGTTCTTGATCTCTAGTGTGCTCATCGCTTCTCCTCTTATGCCGTCACGGTGACGGTGTCACCATCGATAGAAATTGAATATGTCTCAAGTGCTTGTGTTGCAGGTGGTGTCGTAGCTTCGCCATTACGGAGATCAAATTGCGCACCGTGTAACCAGCACTCAATCTTGTAGCCATCGAGTTCGCCTTCACTCAGTGATGCATCTGCATGTGTGCAGGTATCTGCAACCGCAAAAACTTCATCGCCCACACGAGCGACGCAGACGCTGGTGCCATCAACATCCACTTTGACTGCGCTGCCAGGAGCTAAAGAACTCAATTGCAATTGGGTCATTTACGCACCCACTCGCGAGAGCTCAGTATCAATGTGCGTCATCAAACGCTCTTGAATATCTTCAGCGCCGATGTGACCGATAATTTCTGCGAAGAAACCACGAACAACAAGGCGACGGGCATCATCGCTCTCAATGCCGCGTGACATCAGATAGAAAAGTTGTTCGTCATCGAAGCGACCTGTTGTGCTCGCATGTCCAGCGCCAACAATCTCGCCAGTTTCAATCTCTAAATTGGGAACTGAATCAGCACGCGCACCATCGCTGAGTAGAAGATTGCGATTGAGTTCGTAAGTATCCGTGCCCTCTGCTGCGGCGCGAATAAATACATCGCCGATCCAGACGGTATGGGCCTTATCCCCTGTCAATGCACCTTTGTAATTCACGCGAGATTTAGCGCGAGGTACCAAGTGATCCACATGTAAGCGATGCTCCTGATGTTGGCCAGCACTTGCAAAATAAACACCATTGAGACTTACGCTGGCACCTTCACCGCGAAATTCCACAGTAGGCAGAATTCGAACTAACGATCCACCTAATGTGACCACGATTGATTCAAGCGAAGCATCACGATCGAGAATGGCGTGATGACGAGCTGAATAGACAGTATCTGCGCTCCACTCTTGCAATGAGATAAATGTGAGTGAGGCTCCTGCGCCAAGTTCCATCTCTAGATCTTCACCAAGAATGGTGCTTCCGGAATTCTCCAAAATCACCTTGGCATGAGCATTCACACCGAGTGAGATTTTGATTCGCGAATATTCACCAGCAACGCTCTTGCGTCCTAAGTAGATAGGTTCAGCGAGAGTGATGCCTTTATCAATCGAAAGATGGGAAATAGCAGTAACTTCTGAGCGAGCATGAAGTACAACTGCATCATCACTCTGACTAAATGGCGCAATCGCATCTGGTGCAACTTGAGCGAATGTAACTCCGCTAGTTAAACCAGTACGAAGGAAGAGTGAGCTCTCGCCGCTGCGCACCACAGTTCCGTCATGGAGCCCACCCATTCGAGCAAGTGGTGTAAATCGCCATGCTTCTTCGCGTCCAGTAGGAGTGAGGTAGTTGGTTTGTAAACCTTGCATTAACCAACCGCGCCTTCCATTTGGAGTTCGATCAAGCGGTTTAATTCAAGTGCGTACTCCATGGGAAGTTCGCGCGCAATTGGCTCAATAAAGCCACGCACA
>WLQV01000064.1 GCA_009697555.1 Actinomycetota bacterium
ACCATTGAAATCTTCAACAATACTTTTGAGTGCAGTCGACACAATGGTCTGGTCGAGGGCGGCAAGGAGCATGCCGGTCATCAATCCGCTAAGGATGATCATGATCTCGCGATGAGTGTGCTCCTTCATCGGAGCACCCTGGTTTTGTGGAGCGGAATCTTTCTTGGACATGGATCGCCTTTCCCTCGAGAGCAATTGATCAGATGCCAATTGCAAATATCACCCCTATGTTTATATTGCGGTGACTGTGAATAATGCTAAGTTTAGTGGGTGAAGAGCGTTATCGCCGAAGATCTCGTTAAAACTTATCGAAAAGGTTCAGTGAAGGCCCTCGATGGCCTCTCACTAGATGTCACTGAAGGCACCGTTCTCAGCGTATTAGGCCCCAACGGCGCAGGAAAAACCACGACTGTGCGCATTCTCGCCACACTTTTAGCACCCGATTCAGGTCGTGCAACAGTGGCCGGAATCGATGTCATTAAGAATCCTGAGAAAGTGCGTGAAGTAATTGGATTATCTGGTCAATATGCCGCTGTCGATGAAACCCTCACTGGGTGGGATAACTTGGTGATGTTTGGTCAGTTGTATCACTTAGGTAAAACAAAATCAGTTGCCAGAGCAAATGAGCTCCTCGAAAAATTTTCACTTACCGATAGTGCACGTCGTCCGATTAAAACTTACTCCGGTGGCATGCGCCGTCGCCTTGATTTAGCTGCCTCATTAATTGTGAGGCCCAAAGTGCTCTTTCTTGATGAACCAACCACTGGCCTAGATCCACGTGGTCGCCAAGAGATGTGGGGCGTCATCGAAGAGTTAGTCAAAGATGGCGTAACACTTTTACTCACTACTCAATATTTAGAAGAAGCAGATCAATTAGCTGATGAAATTGTTGTCATCGATTACGGAAAAGTTATTGCACGTGGTACATCTGATGCGCTGAAGAAGCAGGTAGGCGGAGAGCGCCTCGAAGTTATTGTTGAACAGAACCAAATCTCTGCAGTTGCAGAGATTGTGGAGCGAGTGAGCGGTGCAAGTGCATCAATCGATGAGGGCTTGCGCAAGATCACTGCCCCTGTCAGTTCTGGATCTACTGCACTTGTAGAGGTTTTGCGCGCCATGGATACATCAGGAATCCATCCCTTGGATATTGCACTCAAGCGCCCATCTTTAGATGATGTATTTATGTCCCTCACCGGCCATGCCGCCGAAGACCAAGTAGTTGAAGTAGCAAAGAAAGCACGAGGTGGTCGGCCATGAATGGAATAACTGATGCACTCATCATTACTAAGCGCCAATTACTACAGCTAGCTCGCGTGCCAGAAGTTTTAATTTTCTCCACAATCCAACCGATTATGTTTGTGCTCCTCTTTCGCTTTGTATTTGGTGGCTCCATTAGTACTGGCGCCCCAGGTGGTTATGTACAACTCCTGATGCCTGGCATCTTTGTGCAGACCGTTGCATTTACGCTCGCCGCCACAGCATCTGGCCTTGCCGAAGACATGAAGAAGGGCCTCATTGATCGCTTCAGATCACTTCCGATTGCGCGTTCTGCCCTCGTATTTGGTCGCACATTGGGTGATTCCACACTCAACATCGTTGTGCTCTTTGCTATGGGATTGACTGGATTTATTGTCGGCTGGCGACCAAGTTCGGGAATTTTAAAAATTTCACTCTCATTTATTCTTCTCCTTTTCTTTGGTTACGCCCTTTCATGGGTGGGAATTTATGCTGGACTCTCTGCGCGCGATGCGCGAGTAGTGCAGAACGTGAGCTTTCTAATCACCTTCCCACTCACATTTCTCTCCAATGCCTTTGCACCAACAACTGGCATGCCAAAACCGCTGCAATATGTTGCAGAGTGGAATCCAGTATCAACAATGGTTGCGGCCTGCCGTGAGCTATTTGGCCTCAAGATTCAATTTGGCGTAACTGCAAACTCATTTCCAAGTAGCCATCCAGTGACGATGTCGCTGATTTACATGGTAATTATTATGGTGATTTTCGTACCACTGAGTGTGCGCAAATACAGCACTACTGCCAATCGTTAATTTGAGTTAAATTACGAGTAAATCTGGGCTTCCAGAATAGCGACTTTAATTTCCTTGCCATTGGGTGCTTTATAAGTAACGGTATCGCCAACTTTTGCACCAAGTAGCGCTGCGCCAAGTGGAGATTTTTCACTATAAACATCCATGTTCTCCGAAGCAATTTCACGAGAGCCAAGGAGAAATTTCATTTCATCACCAGCCATGTCGATAGTGACAATCATGCCGGGACCAACAACGCCAGATTCACCCACTGGTGGTGTGCCGATGTGGGCATGTTCCAACATATGTTTGAGTTGGCGAATTCGTGCTTCCATCTTTCCTTGCTCTTCACGAGCTGCGTGATAGCCGCCATTCTCTTTGAGATCGCCTTCAGCACGCGCAGCTTCAATCTTCTTAATAATTTCTACTCGGCCATCACTTTCTAGGTGCGCCAGTTCTGCGCGCAGGCGATCGGCTGCTTCTTGGGTGAGCCAAGTCTGAGTAGTCATAAGGCGAGAAGGTTACTCTGAAGTGAGGTAGCAGCGCGAGATCGCTGCATTGACTGGCTTAGCCCGCGTAGCGATGAGCGTGATTTTCTCACTTCGCGCATCGGGGCCGGCGATAACTTCATTGATCTCACCGACAACATTCTTATCAAAATCGCGGGCAACGAGTGTGCAGGTAGCGCTCTTCTTAGTATCGCTACGAGTTACTTCATAACGGATCTCAATCGATGTTGAACTCTGTGGGGCAAAGGAGATCAGTTCGTAACGAATTGCAGGATTGGCATGATGCAAACCGGCCCATGAGAGCCACGCAATAAAAATAAGTGCGAGTCCGGCGGCAATGAGTTTCCACTGAGAGCGCGCTTTACCGTAGCGTTGCACGTAGGAAAATTCAGCCATGGGATGATTCTTACCTAAAGGAGCGATACATGCCAAAGAACGTAGAGATGGGCGTAGCTGGCTCGCTGACCTTTAGCCTGCTCACGATCGCTGTAATTGCTTTATTGGTGAGTTTCTATCGTCGCTACAACAGAATGATCAATCGTGAGGATGATGAACCGAAGTAAATTTCAGCAATTTCTCACACTCTTACTAGTTCTTGCACTATCGGCGATCTTTATTGGCCTGGGGCAATGGCAATGGAATAGAGCCCAAGCGATGAAGAAACCTTTAGTAATCGATCAGAAGATTTATCCGCTCCGTGATTTAGTGCAGGTCAATGGCGCACTTCCAGGAAATTCAGTCAATCACTTTGTTACTGCGACTGGGCACTACGTTGCACAATTTCGCGCTCGCAATCAGATCGATAGCAAGAAGAATGTAAATGAAGTCAGTGCTGCAATTTTTGCAGTAGATCAATGTTCGTGTGCGATTCTTGTTGCGCGAAGTGCATGGGGCGCAGAACTTCCTAATGCCGACACGTCAGTTACTCTGACTGGAAAATTACTACCTAGTCAGAGTGATGACCGATCACCAGGCGGTGCTGGAGAAATATCTCGCCTCGATAGTGCACTTCTAGTTTCGCAGAGCAAGTTAGCTCTCATGCCAGGTTTTATTGCGGTCACAAGTGAGACGAGCAATGGTCTGCAACTTTCTGCGTCAAGAATAGATTTTCCATTTGCCAAACCACGAGTTGCTGGCTTCTATTGGCAGCACCTCTCCTATGTGGTGATTTGGTGGTTGATGGCATTACTAATTCTCGGGCTGCCGCTCTATACTCGCCGAATACGTAAGAATGAGAGCGAGAGTGGTGAGTAAATGAAGGCGACAGTAACTCGATTCCGCATCATGGCCATTATTTCTGGCGTGATGTCCTTGCTGCTCTGGTTTGTTTACTTACCGATTCGCCACCATTGGTTTGGTCTCTTTGCAGGAAATACTGGCCCGGGCGAAAAGATCATCTGGATCGCCATTGTTCATGGATATCTCTATCCGCTCTATGTGCTGAGCGCAGTTAACTTTGGCTTTAAAGCCAAGTGGCCACTTCCGAAAATGCTTCTTCTCATACTTGCTGGAACGCTTCCAGTGGCATCGCTCTGGGCAGAACGTCGCGTTGTTCGCACTTATAAGTAATTTGTAGCGGTAATTTCGATGCTCCACTTTATTCGCCAGAGTATTAAGTCTCTTCTCTACCCTTGGTACCAGATGCGCCTGGTACGTAAATTAGATTTTTCGCAGACTCCGCGCCATGTCGGAGTGATCTTGGATGGCAATCGTCGCTGGGCCAAAGCCAATCCTGATGAGATCGGTGGCACGCATTCCAGTCGCGGTCATCGCGCCGGCGCTGAGAAGATTCAAGAGTTTCTTACCTGGTGTGAAGCGGCGCAGATTGACGTGGTTACGCTCTGGCTCTTATCGAATGATAATTTCAAACGAAGCGCTGAAGAGTTGAACGCACTCCTGCAAATAATTGGTGAGACGGTAAACGAACTAGGAGAGACTAAGCGCTGGCCAATTACTGTGCTCGGCTCACTTGAGCTCTTGCCGAAAGATATGCAGAGCAAGTTACTTGCTGTAAGTAAAGCGACTGAAAATATTAAGGGGCTGCGAGTCAATGTGGCCATTGGCTATGGCGGACGGTTAGAAATTGTGGATGCAGTGAAGAAATATTTATCAACTGCAGAGGCGGATTCGAAAGATTTTAAGAGTGCGATCGACAATTTGAGCGCGGAGGAGATTGCAAAGCATCTCTACACCGCAGGTCAACCAGATCCAGAATTAGTGATTCGCACATCGGGAGAACAGCGCTTGGGTGGCTTTTTGCTCTGGCAGAGCGCGCATTCGGAGTTCTATTTCTGTGAAGCCTATTGGCCAGATTTTCGCCATGTAGATTTTCTTCGCGCACTGCGCTCTTATGCGCAGCGCCATCGCCGCTTCGGTGCCTAATGATTTTGTTAACCGAAAGGTAATCTCACCGACTTGCGTGTCGTTTCAACTTTTTCCCTTACTCGTTCTACCGTTTTCTCACCTTCCCACTGAGTACAACTCCACATGTGATCGACCCAAGAGAGAGCGGGAATGGTGGCTGCAGCGCAATCCGAGAAGACCACATATGTCCTCGATACCAGCGTTTTATTGGCCGATCCCACTGCGTTATCGCGCTTTGATGAACATGAAATTATCATTCCGATCACCGTTATTACCGAGCTTGAGAGCAAGCGCGATCATCCTGAATTAGGTTTCTTTGCACGTGCCGCGTTGCGCTCACTCGATGACATCCGCCTTACTTATGGGCGTCTGGATCATCCGATCACCATTAATTCTGCGGGCGGCACCCTTTCGGTAGAACTTAATCACTCCGACAGCACTGGTCTGCCACAGAGTTTCTTGCGAGATGGCAGCAATGATTCGCGGATTTTGGCGATCGCGCGCAACTTAATGTCAGAGGGCAAGCACGTTGTCTTAGTAACGAAAGATCTACCACTTCGCGTTAAAGCTTCCTCTGTGGGAGTGGATGCGCAGGAGTATCGCGCCGAATTAGCACCCAACAGTGGCTGGACTGGGATGGTCGAGCGCACCGTGAGTTCAAGTGTTATTGATCAGTTGTACTCCGGCGAGAAAGTAGTGATCGATGAGATTGCAGATCTGCCCTGCCACACGGGAGTTGTGCTTCATTCAGAGAAGGGAAGTGCACTCGCGCGCGTGACAGTGGATCACTGTCTTCAATTAGTCCGCGGTGATCGCAGCGCATTTGGTCTCCATGGGCGAAGTGCCGAACAACGGATCGCACTCGACCTTCTTCTCGATAGTGAAGTGGGAATTGTTTCCCTCGGCGGTCGGGCCGGAACTGGCAAGAGCGCGCTCGCCCTCTGCGCCGGTCTCGATGCGGTGATGGAGCGGCGCATTCATAAGAAGGTGGTGATTTTCCGTCCGCTCTATCCAGTCGGTGGCCAAGAGTTGGGATACCTGCCAGGTAGTGAAGGGGAGAAGATGTCGCCCTGGGCCCAGGCAGTCTTCGACACTTTGGGCGCACTTGTCAGTCAACCGGTGATCGATGAAATTATTGCCCGCGGTTTAATTGAAGTTCTGCCGCTGACTCACATCCGTGGTCGCTCACTTCACGACAGCTTTGTCATCGTCGATGAGGCCCAGTCACTAGAGCGAGGCGTTCTGCTCACCGTCCTCTCCCGAATCGGCCAAGGCTCTCGAGTGATCCTGACTCACGATGTGGCCCA
>WLQV01000065.1 GCA_009697555.1 Actinomycetota bacterium
ACAACACCAGGCTCGCTGCGATGTGCGCGCACAAGTGGGGATGTATCTACTGGGTAACCCATCACAAAGACTGGTGCGATCAATTGATCTTTTGCTACGTGCTCAAAAATCTCTTCGGCCAGTTTTCCAGTAACCCATTTTGGATCAATCTTTATGCCTAATTTTGTGGCTATTTCCTTGAGATCTTCAAATGAAGTAAGCGCTGTGACCTTCTGCCCTACGCCATCTGAAATTGCATCAAAGAGTGAGATCTCGCGCCACTTGCCACCTAAATTAAATTCGGTGCCATCGTGGTGCTTCGCAATGTGAGAACCAAATACATCTTTGCAAGCGTTCTGGATAATCTCTTGAGTGAGTTCGGCGATTGAGCGCCAATCACCATAGGCCTCATAGCTCTCAATCATCGCAAACTCTGGTGAGTGGCTGGAATCTGCACCTTCATTGCGGAAATTGCGATTGACTTCAAATACGCGTTCGATACCGCCGACAATGCAACGCTTGAGGAAGAGTTCGGGTGCAATACGTAAGAAGAGTTCGAGATCGTAAGCATTGCTATGAGTGATAAATGGTCGCGCTGCAGCACCACCATGTTGCACTTGCAACATTGGAGTTTCTACTTCGATGAAGTTGCGGTTGTGAAAAGTTTGTCGAAGTGAGCGGAGAACTTCGGGGCGAAGCCGCGCATTGGAACGAGCTTCAGGGCGGACGATGAGATCGACATAACGCATCCGAACTCGAGTCTCCTCCGACATTGGTTTGTGATCATTTGGCAGCGGACGCAAAGTCTTTGCTGCGATCTGCCAAGAGTTAGCCAAGATCGAGAGTTCCCCGCGCTTTGAACTAATAATTTCACCAGTAATACTTACTAAGTCACCAAGATCAACATCAGATTTCCAACTATTGAGTGAATCTTCGCCAACTTTGTCGAGTGAGAACATTGCCTGTAGCTCTGTGCCATCGCCTTCACGAAGTGTTGCGAAGCAGAGTTTGCCGGTGTCGCGTTTGAAAATAATCCGACCAGTCAGGCTCTCTACTTTTCCAGAGGAAGAATCGGTTGCAAGAGCGCCATGAATTTCGCGAATCTCTTTGAGGGATTTGCTTCGGGGAACTGCAACTGGATATGGATCAATCCCGCGCTCAATCAGGTGCGCCCGCTTTTCGCGGCGAATCCGCAATTGTTCTGGGAGATCGTCCTCGATCTCTTCTGGATTGCTCATAATGCAGGGAAGTCTATCGAGTTAACGATTCTTCTCGTGAATTAAGCGCAGACCAATCAGTGTTAAATCTGGCTCGTGATGGTCGATTGTCTCTGCGATTCCAAAGACCAATGGTGCAAGTCCACCTGTTGCAATCACTGTTGGACGTTGGCCATAAGTAGCCTCAAGCTCCACGGTGATGCGATCAACTAGGCCATCTACTTGTCCGGCAAATCCATAGATGGTGCCCGATTGCAAAGCCTCAACTGTGTTCTTGCCGATAACAGAGCGGGGCAGAACCAATTCCACTTTACGTAACTGCGCCGCGCGCGAGGCCAAGGCATCTACTGAAATTTCAATGCCAGGTGCAAGTGCGCCACCAAGAAATTCACCATTAGGTGAAACAACATCGAGATTCGTTGAGGTACCGAAATCAACCACGATCGCTGGCCCACCATAAAGAGTATGTGCAGCTAAAGTATTTACAATTCGATCGGCGCCAATTTCTTTTGGATTATCTACAAGTAGTGGTACGCCAGTTTTAATCCCTGGCTCCACAATTGTCACTTGCATGCCACTGAAATAACTCTTAATCATCGTGCGCAATTCACGCAAAGTTGCTGGAACTGTTGAGCAGACTGCGAGTACATCTACCTCGTAATCAGCAACGAGTGATCGATAGAGCAGCCACAATTCATCGGCAGTTGAGCGCGGATCAGTCTTTACCCGCCATGAGTGCTCAAGAGTTTCACCATCGAAAATTCCAAGAACGGTATTGGTATTTCCTACATCGATTGCGAGCAGCATTATTTCTCCTCCGTGCTTTCAATGAAATCAAGACCGATATCAAGAACTGGTGCAGAATGAGTTAGCGCACCGACCGCGATGTAATCGATACCAGTCTGCGCAAACTCTGCAGCTTGAGCTAATCCAATTCCACCTGATGCTTCGAGTTGGAAGGCACCTGCCACAAGTTTTACCGCTTCTGCACATAGGGCCGCCGGCATGTTATCGAGTAGAACTAGCTGCGGTTTTAGTGAAAGTACTTGCTCTAATTGATCAAGTGAATCAACTTCAATTTCCATGTCCAGCTTGGGGTGCTTTGAGCGCACAGCATTAAGAGCGGCAACGATGTCACCGCTTGCGCTGATGTGATTATCTTTGATCAAAGCTGCATCGCTCAATGACATTCGATGATTTGTGCCGCCACCCATTCTGACTGCATATTTTTCTAGTGCGCGATATCCTGGAGTTGTCTTTCTGGTATCGCGAATTTTGCAGTGAGTACCAGCGACCTCTTTAACCCAAGAATGTGTCAGGGTTGCAATACCACTTAAATGGCCAAGGAAATTGAGCGAGGTGCGCTCTGCTAACAAGATGGCGCGGGTATTACCTGCAACTTCAATGAGAACACTTCCTACAGCGCGCTCTCCTGCTTCATTGCTATAAGAAATTTCTTGCAGCCCCAACATTTCTAAAGTCGCTACAACTACTGGAATTCCAGCAACTACACCAGAGCGACGATTGCGATAAACCGCTCGCGATTTGTGATCGCTCGAAATTGTTGACACTGATGTCACATCTTCGCCGCCAGCAAGATCTTCCGTGATGCCTAGTTCGATGAGATGGCAAATTTCGCGCGGATCTAAACCACTGGCACGAAGTAGCTCCTCAGTTCGAGAACTTATTGGTGAGAATTTCATATTTGAACTACCTCCTTGGTGCGCACGCTCCACTTACCCGTTGCGTTAATAGATTGAATAATTCGTTTGCGCCATGATTCAACGCTGACTGGGAAATCTTCGCGCCAATGTGAACCACGAGTCTCTTCGCGTAGTTGTGCCGAACGAACGATTCCTTGACTCAACTGCAGAAGATTGGTGGTCTCCCACGCTTCTACGCATGGCTCTTTACTAGTAATTGCATTGATCTCGGTGAGCTTTGCTTCAGTGATTTCCAAAGAATTTGCAGAGCGCAGTACGCCTGCACCAATGCTCATAGCTTTTTGAATCTTCTTCCGGGCGCTGGGTTCAATTAAAAGTGTTGGAGAAGTATCTGCAATTGGCTCACCTGGCGTGGGCATTTGGCTTGCAATATCACTGGCAATTCGAGAGCCAAAGACAAGGCCTTCTAGTAATGAATTAGATGCCAAACGATTTGCACCATGAACACCAGAGCAAGCTGTTTCACCACAGGCATAAAGTCCTGCGATGCTGGTGCGTCCTGCTAAATCAACCCGAACTCCACCTGATGCATAGTGCGAAGCAGGTGCAACTGGAATCAAATCATTTGCTGGATTAATTCCATGCGCCAAGCAAGAGGCGTTAATGGTTGGAAATCTTTCAGCGAAATTCTTGAGGTGGCGAACGTCGAGCCAGACATGATCTGCATCGGTGCGTACCATTTCGCGCATGATGGCAATTGCCACGATGTCGCGCGGTGCCAATTCTGCAAGTTCATGTTGGCTAGTCATGAAGCGTTCGCCATCGCTATTAAGAAGGTATGCGCCTTCGCCACGAACTGCTTCGCTAATAAGTGGCTGTTGACCTTGGCTATCTTGACCAAGCCATAAAACTGTGGGATGAAATTGAATAAATTCTAAATCGGCTACTTCAGCACCGGCACGGAGTGCAAGTGCAACTCCATCACCGGTAGAAACGGATGGATTCGTAGTCTGCGCAAATACTTGTCCTAAGCCGCCAGTGCAGAGAATTACTGCGCGGGCTAGTGCGCGACCAACTCCATCGCGACTTCCAGCACCGATCACGTGGAGAGTAACTCCGCAGACTGCGCCACTTGCATCTTTAAGTGCATCGAGCACAAGTGCATTCTCAACTACTTCAATCCCTGAGTCATTTCGTACTGCGGCAAGAAGTGCGCGTGATACTTCCGCACCAGTTGCATCGCCACCAGCATGAAGAATGCGATTGCGTAAATGTCCACCTTCGCGAGTCAATGCCATCTCGCCAGTTTCAGATTTATCAAAGACTGCGCCACGTGCAATCAGTCGACGCACCGCTTCCGGGCCTTCAGAAACAAGGACTTTCACAGCAGCTGCATCACATAAACCAGCCCCGGCAATCAAGGTATCTCGCTCATGTTGGGCCGGTGAATCACCTGGGCCAAGGGCTGCTGCAATGCCACCTTGTGCCCATTTAGTTGAGCCTTCATCAACGCGTGCTTTAGTTACTAATAAAACAGAGAGACCAAAGGTTCGTACTTGCAGCGCAGTTGTTAAACCAGCAACACCTGAACCGACAATGATGACATCGGCAGTTGCGCTCCAACCAGGTTGCGGTGCTAGAAGTTGCATCATGCACCTACTTCGATTGTGCTTGCCTGTAGTGCACTGGGGTTCTTCATTTCCAAATTATCGATCAAGCGCACATCATTGATCAAACCAGCAACTACTGCACGGGGATTTTCCGTATTCTCATCGGCAATTGCAAAGGTGAGTGGATCAACAACTTCTGCATAATCCAATAAAAACAATGGCTCACTCTTAAGAACTTCATTAAGCACTCGCCGGGCATTGGTTAAATCCTCGGCTTGCGCAGCTGCTGCAAGCGCCCGCGAAATGACAAGTGCTGCTTCGCGATCAGTTGTCGAGAGGCGCTGATTGCGAGATGAGAGTGCGAGGCCATCGCTAGCGCGCACCGTCGGAACTGCCACGATCTTTACCGAAGTATCGAGTGCGCGAATTACCGCCAACTGCTGTAAATCTTTCTCACCAAAGAGGGCTAGGTATGGGCGAATTAATTCAAAGAGTCGAGTGACGACGGTTGCAACACCATCGAAATGGCCAGGACGAGCTGCTCCTTCAAAAATATTTCCTAGTGCGCCGGCGCTAATTACTTCTGGCTCGCTGGGATAAATCTCTTCTACTTTCGGAAACCAGATGTAAGTCGCGCCAGCTTCGCGTGCAACTTTCTTATCAGCATCAGGTGTGCGCGGATATTTCTCTAAATCTTGGGGATCGCTAAATTGAGTGGGGTTAATAAAGCAACTCACTACAACTTCATCGGAGATTGAATTAGCGTGAGCAATAAGTGCAGTGTGACCGGCGTGAAGGGCGCCCATAGTTGGAACAAATGCCAACTTTTTTCCAGGAAAACGAGGCAGCTGTGCTGCGCTCTGTAATTCGATCACATCTGCTCCAGTCCAGTGGTACCGGGCTCGTTAAAGGAAATTTTACTCTCTCGAGTTCAATTGCTGCAAAAGCTCACGAATCGGCCCATGCGTCAGCAAGATCGCATCTGGTTCGATCTCAAACCATGGCGCAAGAACGAATTGACGCTCATGTGCTCGTGGGTGCGGCAGCGTTAACTCCTCGGCATAACTCAGAATCGAGCCATAGGAGATGAGATCCAAATCGAGAGTGCGCGGCCCCCATCTCTCTTTACGTTCGCGCCCCAAGACTTTCTCGATTCCGTGCAACATGGCAAGAAAATCTTGAGCAGGCAATTCGCTCTCTGCAATACAGATGGCATTAAGGAAATCATCCTGCGGTGGTCCACCTACTGGCTTTGTACTCATGTAGGAAGAAACTTTCTGAACGTCCGTTGCTTCTCGCAATAATGCAACTGCGGTATCGAGATTTTCGACCAGGTCCCCTAAATTCGAACCAAGTGCAATAACTGCTTTCATCTCTTCGATTCAACTGTGACAGCGATGTCGCTGACCTGAGCTGACAACGGTGCAAATGGTTTGTGCACTGTGACAGATACCGATTGCGCTAAGGCAAATCGCTGCAGAATCTCATCTGCAATTCTTCCAGCAAGTGCTTCAATTAAATTCAGTGCCTCACCCGTCACATGTGCGAGCACCATATCTACAACGACACCGTAATCAATAGTGGTAGTTAGATCATCGCTCTTACTAGCTTTAGATAAATCAATCGCAATCAGAACATCAACCAGAAATTCTTGGCCACTCTTCTTCTCTTCCGGAAATACTCCGTGGAAGCCAAAA
>WLQV01000066.1 GCA_009697555.1 Actinomycetota bacterium
AATGTGGGACATGATCACTTGGCAATGGACTCAATACGGTCAGATCCATCGTGAATTTGATGGTTACTACGACTGGATGCACCATGGCGAAGGGATGCTCTATTTCTACTTCTTTGGTTTAACAAAGCCAGAGAGTTTGGTCGATCGCCAACGCGCACAGAGCTTTGCAAATATGTATAACGGCAAGGATCCTGAAGCACCTAACTACGATCCTGCGCTCAAGATTATTCGTTCGCCATTATCTGGAAGCCGTGGCCCTCGCCTGCAAGTAACGCACGAAGATTGGCAGACTCACCGCACTGTTCTGGATGATTACTTAGCACCATACGAAGATCTTAAGCACAACGATTTTTCCAAGATGAAGGCGCACTGGTCAGATGATGCGCTCTATGCCGAGATCATCGAGAAGATGAATGAGCGCATGATGCGTGGCGATGTACCACTTAACCTCAATGCGACTTCGCTGATGACCCACGCCTTTATGTACTCTCAAGATGGAACATTGAAGTCTTGGGTTACGGATTACTTAGATTTATGGCACAAGCGCGCCAAGGAAAATGACGGCATTCTTCCTGACAATGTTGGTCTTACTGGAAAAATCGGTGAGTACAACGACGGCAAGTGGTGGGGCGGTTACTACGGTTGGCGTTGGCCACATGGCTACACCACTCTGATCGAGCCACTCACAAATGCCTCAATGAACGCGGTAATGCTCACTGGTGACTACAAGTACTTAGAGCTTGCTCGTTCACAAGAGGATCTCATCTGGTCACTTCGCAAAGAGGTGGATGGCATCATGAAGACTCCCATGAAGCACTTCGATGCGGGCTGGGGCGATTACCGTCTGCTCAATCCTAAGAACATGATTTATATCTGGACCACATCAATGGCCGATGAAGATCTCGCTCGTATCGATCGTATGTCACGCGATACTGATTGGAATGAGATCGTGGCACCAGGAGTATCTGGTTCCGATGGAAAGACTGGTCGCCAAACAAAGCATTACATCGCAAATACCGTTTCCTGGTTCCAATACATGCGCGGTGAAATTGCGGGCTACCCAGAGAAGATTCTTCAGATGAATCTCACGCTAATTGATAATCAATTACGCAAGATGCGTTCTAAGACTGGCGCACCGCGCGATTGGGATAATTACGATCCAGCAACTGCTGACTGTGAAGTTGGTTTAGATCTTCGCGTCGATGGTTATCAAATCCACGCATGGCAAGAGTTCAATCCGGTCTACTTTGAAGGACTTGGTCAAATGGTCTTTGGTGGACCAATGCACATTTCCCACGGTGGCCTGCAACATGGAAAGGTGCGCCCATTTGATGGACAGAAGCGTCGCACTGGCCTTCCAGATGATGTTGCCATGATCGTTGAGAAAGTCACTGCGACCACAGTTGAAATGCAAGTTGCCAACATCAGCAAGAGCGATGCCCGTCAATTAGTAATTCAAGCTGGAACTTTCGGTGAGCATAAGTTCACTAAGGCGACAATTACCCAAGGTGGCAAGAGCGAAGAAGTTGCAATCAACAATAAGTGGTTTGCAATTGATCTCGCAGCTGGCAGTGGTGCAAGCATCCGCTTCACTATCGAGCGCTATGTAAATTCACCAACTTATGAAACTCCATGGCAGAGCAAGAGCGATTGGGATCCATTGATTAAGGGACGCCCAGCCGAGAATTTCAAGGCGCTATGAAAGTTTGGACCCAATGGCCGGATTTAAATCTTCCGGCTGGTGTTACAGCGCTGCCAACTGATGGCAAAGTTCCGGCTGATTCTGATTTAGCCGAAATTGAGTTCTACGTTCCTGCCTACATGTCAGGACCAACTGGACTCAATCCCATTAAAGGAATGAATAATCTCAAGATTATTCAAAGTCCTAATGCTGGCTATGACGATGTATTGCAAGTCCTTCCAGAAGGCGTCACTCTCTGTAATGCAGCCGGTGTGCACGATGCATCTACCGCAGAACTTGCAGTGGGACTCTTGATTGGTGCCCGTCGCGGCTTTGCCCAATTTATGCAAGATCAAATTAAGGGCAACTGGAACCACACTCACAACAGAGCGCTAGCTGATTCAAAAGTCGGAATTGTCGGCGCCGGAAATATCGGCAAGACAATTGGCGCAATGCTCTCGCACTCATTTGTTGAGACTATTTTCTTCTCACGCAGTGGCAAAGATGGCGCACTCACTATGGATAAGTTCGATCAACTTCTGCCATCACTTGATGTAGTGATTTTGATCTTGCCACTTACGGCAGAGTCTCGTCATCTGATGAATGCCACTCGTCTTGCTGCAATGAAGGATGGCGCAACGTTAGTAAACGTAGCTCGTGGCGCAGTAGTTGATACCGATGCTTTGGTCCGCGAACTCAACTCCGGTCGCATTACTGCCGGCCTTGATGTCACAGATCCAGAGCCGCTGCCGGCTGATCATCCATTGTGGAGCGCACCTAATTGCATCATCTCGCCACATGTTGGGGGAGATAGCACAGCATTCACACCGCGTGGACGTGCGCTAGTTGAAGCCCAACTAGGACGCCTTGCTCGTGGTGAATCGCTAGCAAATGTAGTGGCAGGACCTGCGCGCTAAATTTTAGAGAGTTGCGACTGTGTGATTTTCAATGAAATCCCAGTCGTATTCAATGCAGAGGCCTTCACCTTCAGGTGCGTGGACGTAGCCATCTTTGATGTTGAGTTTGGTCTTTGTTCCAAAATCAAAATCATCGAATGGATAGAGCGTCTCGAAGAATTCACAGTTGACCATCGCAAGTGATGGATGCAATTGGATCTGCTCCATAGCGTGATAAATCGTGGTGTGAAGTTCACATTGCACACCGAATGCCTCTGCTACGTGGGCTGTCTTCATTACCGCCGTGATTCCTCCGCGCCATGAGACGTCGGTACGGACGATGTCGACGATTCCTTCCGCGATGCAATGTGCGGTGGAGTAGTGCGCACCGGCGATAACTTCAGTACCGCAAATTGGAATGTCCAACTTCTCACGGAGCTTGCGCAGACCATTCATGTTCACATCGAGGAGTGGCTCTTCCAGCCAGCGGTAATTAAGCTTCTCTAATTCACGACCAGCTTTGAGTGCTTGCTCATAGGTATAAGCAATAACTGGGTCTGCCATCAAAGTGAAATCATCGCCAACTGCTTTGCGCACTTCGCGGTAGCACTCGATGTCGATCGCAAGATCTCCGGGTGGGTGGAGCTTGTAGCCCTTGTATCCCTTAGCTTTTACTTCCAATGCTTGCTTCACATAATCTTCTGGACCAGGCAAGAACATAGAACTTACATAAAGTGGAACTTTCTCACGCGATGCTCCGAGTAATTTATAAACAGGCTGATGCGCCATCTTGCCAACGATGTCCCAGCAGGCATTATCAAATGGGGCATAGGAGTAAATCGGTACGTGATTCCACTTGCGATCGAAGTTTTCAAACTCCTTCATATTCTTTGCCGCATCATGGGGGCTGCGACCAATAAAGAATGGCTTAACTTGCGACATTGTGGCGGCTGCAGCTTTCGCATCGAGTGCACCAAAGCCCATGGAAGTTCCGGTGACACCATCAGATGTGGTCATTGTGATTACTGTGAAGTCTGGGCGATTGCCACCAGGTAATTGCACTGCAGAAACTGCATCGAGAGTGTTGAGTGCATCGCCACCGCGGCAAGCGCGAATTTCAATGTCGGTAATTACAGTCTTGGCCACAAGTCACTTCTTTCCTATAGGATTTTTAAAGCCTACCCGCACAATTGTGGGAGCGTCAAGTGTTACGCGTTAATTGCTTTTGCGGCGGGTGAGAAGCGCTTGAGTGATTGTTGAATGTGTTTTTGCATTAGGGCTTTCGCTGACTTTCCATTTTTGGAAATAATTGCAGCGGCGATGGCTTCATGTTCTTTAATAGTTATTTGGCCACTGCTGGATTGGTAGTAATGCTTGAAGAGATCTTGTACGAATTTTGCCTTCATCTCACCAGGCAAGGTCTGTGATTGTGAGGCCACGAAGAGGCGAAATAGGTGAAGATGGCAATGAGTTCGTTCAAAACTATCGGTGACTGAGTCATTGCCAGAAATTTTAGTAATCAATAAATGGAAGCGGGAATCATGCTCGGTAAATGCTTCGACCTTCTCCATGTCTTTGAATTTCAAAGCAGTTTTTGCACTCTGTAACTCTGCCTCAAGCGCAGCCTTACCTACCGAATCGATGCGCTTTGCCGCAAGTTCAGCGGCCCATGGCTCAATGAGAAGTCGAAATTGAAAGAGTTCATCAAATTCTTTCAGTGTGAGCAGAGATGTCGCGGTGTAACCCTTCAGTGGAACTTTCTCAATCAACCCATCAGATTCCAAACGAGCTAGCGCTTCGCGAATTGGCGTCTGCGAAACCTTCAGCTTCTTCGCCAAGGCATCGATATTTACCTTCTGACCTGGCGCAATGTTGTGCGACATGATCATGGCTTTCACCATGTCATAAGTCTCATCCGATAGAACGGAGCGACGTGGTGCCTGCACTGCAGGGGCGGTGCGTTTTGGCATTATTTCCTAGAGTGTTATTTAGGTAGGCGAAGTGATTGCATGCCGCCATCAACTTCAAGGGCGGTGCCAGTGGTCGATGCTTGAAGTGGACTTGCGAGGTAGCAAACCGCACGAGCAATCTCACTGGGATAGACCAAGCGCCCCATTGGCTGGCGAGCCTCTAGCGCTGCTTTTTCCGCTACTGGGTCTGCTGCTTGTTGTAGCAAGCGATTAACCCATGGCGTATCAGCAGTTGCTGGATTGACGCAATTCACGCGAATGTTCTCTTTTACATAATCAGCCGCCATGGCTTTGGTCAGTGCCAAAATTGCACCTTTGCTAGCGCTATAGGCTGCGCGCTTAACAATTCCCGCTGTTGCAGCAATTGAACAAATGTTGGTGATGGATGCACTCTTACTCTTTCGAAGAAGTGGCATCGCCGCAGCAGAAACGCGGCTAGTTCCGAAGACGTTGATGTTAAAGATCTTCATCCACTCTTCAGTCTTAGTATCTTCAATAGTTCCGATACCACCGATTGCCGCGTTGTTAACGAGCACATCGATGACTGAGGTCTCTTTGGCGATTTGAGCGAAGGCCCTTTCTACCGCAGCATCATCGGCAATGTCGCATGGGATAAATGATGCGACGCCTTTCATGTCACCTTCTGCTAAATCAAGTCCATAAACTTTTGCCGCACCCTGGGCGATGAGAAGCTTGGAAATCTCGAGTCCAATGCCAGAACCTGCACCAGTGACAACGGCTGTTAATCCCTTGAAGTCGCTACTCATTTTTTATTTGCCTTCTTCCAATAGTTTCCAGTGGGAAATTCGTACTCATCTATCGTGCTCTGATGCATTTCGGCACCGGCGCCTGGTTCGGTAGGTGCTAAATAATAGCCACCCCGAACTTGAGTTGGCACCTTGAAGTGTTCATGTAGGTGATCTACATACTCAACGACACGATCTTTATGGTGGCCGCTGACTGCAACTGCATCAAACATCGCTAGGTGTTGAGCCATCTCACAGAGACCTACGCCACCTGCGTGAGGGCAGACTGGAATTCCAAATTTGGCGGCAAGGAGAATGTTGGCCAAGTTTTCATTGACACCTGCCGCGCGACTGGCATCGATCTGCATGACCGAGATGGCATTGGCTTGCAGCAGCTGCTTGAAGATGACGCGATTGCTCGCCATTTCGCCAGTTGCAACGCGAGTGGGCGCTACGCCGGCTGCGATTTTTGCATGACCTAACACATCCTCTGGATGGGTTGGCTCTTCAATCCAGCTGAGATTAAAGGGAGCTAGTGCATTCACCCATTCAATTGCTTGGTCGACATCCCACACCTGGTTGGCATCAATTGCGATCGGGAAATCTGGTCCTACAAGTTCGCGAATTTTGGTCAGACGTCGTTGGTCATCTGCCAAGGATTTGCCGCACTTATATTTCACAAAGCCAAATCCAAGTTCGATCGCCTCTTGTGTGAGTGCCAACATCTTCTCATCGCTATAGCCGAGCCAGCCTGGCGTAGTCGTGTATGCCGGAACTCCCACTTCACGTAGCTTCGCCTCATTGGCACCCTTTGAACCCTCACTCTTTTTCAAAAGTGCGAGTGCT
>WLQV01000067.1 GCA_009697555.1 Actinomycetota bacterium
CAAATACCGAATTCTTTATTGAAATTGGCTCACCAGGTGGTGCAAGCAAAGTCGGTGCGACTGCAACTGATCATGCAATTGTGACTGCGCTGCCACCTCAAGCGAAGTAGTTCATCCTGAAACTGCCAGATTTCCCATGGGACCTTCTGGCCCCTTATGCCGAGCGCGCTCGCGCACATAAATCTGGTGCAATTGATTTGTCGCAAGGAACTCCAGTTGATCCCACTCCACAATTCATTCAGAAAGTATTAGCCGAGAGTGCAAATGCACCGGGCTATCCACTCACTGCAGGAACACCAGAACTTCGCGAGGCGATCGCGCAATGGGCTCGCACCAGACTTGGCGCTAGCGGTGAGTTCGATGTACTGCCAGTTATTGGTTCTAAAGAATTAGTTGCATGGCTTCCTACACTTCTCGAGAGCAAGAACGTTATTTATCCCGAAATTGCCTATCCCACTTACAAAGTTGGAGCGATCATCGCTGGTGCATCTCACAGCGCAGTAGCGATTGATCCAGCCACATGGCCAAAGGCAGATTTAGCATGGCTTAATTCGCCATCAAATCCCACTGGGCGAGTGCATTCTGAGAGCGAACTAGCGAAAGTTCTTCAGTGGTCGCGAAGCACTGGATCGATTGTGGCAAGTGATGAGTGCTACTTAGAATTTGGATATTCGCAGCAACCTATCTCGCTCCTTAAAGTAGCGGCCGGAGATAATAAGAATCTGATTGCAGTGCACTCACTCTCTAAGCGCTCCTCAATTGCCGGCTACCGCGCCGCATTTATCGTTGGCGATGCCGCACTGATCTCTCGAATTCGAGAGATTCGCAAACATGCGGGAATGCTCGTTCCACTACCAGTGCAGAAAGCGATGGTTGCCGCCCTTGCAGATTCAGAACATGTCGTCGAACAAGCAGCTCGCTACAACGCACGACGTGATGTACTCGCGCCTGCACTTGCAGCATGTGGCTTTGAAATTTCTGATTCAGGTGCCGGACTTTATATTTGGTGTACTCGCAATGAATCGGATTGGGATTCAGTAAGTTGGCTGGCAGATCGTGGAATTATCGCCACGCCAGGCTCCTTTTATGGCGAATTGGGAAGCAGACACATCCGCGTTGCGCTGACTGCGACCGATGCCAAGATTGCTGATGCAGTAGAACGGCTGAAGTAGTGACAAAGGCGATTTTGCTCGTTGGTGGATTTGGAACTCGGCTCAAGCCTTTAACTAATACCGTTCCCAAACCGATGTTGCCTCTTGCAGGATTGCCAGTTACTGAGCATCAAATTATTGCCGCCCGCAATGCAGGTATTACTGAATTGGTACTTGCCACCGCTTATCTCTCGGAAGTCTTCACGCCTTATTTTGGCGATGGATCGCACTGGGGGATGAAATTGAGCTACGCGATCGAGAAAGAACCGATGGGTACTGGCGGTGCAATTAGAAATGCTTTTGATTCATTTGCTTCAGTTGGCGAGAATGAAAAGATTGTGATCTTCAATGGCGATGTTATTTCTTCGCATAATTTAGCTAAGCAGCTTGAATTTCACGAGGCAAAAGGTGCAGGAGTTACCCTCCACTTGGTAGAAGTTGCTGATGCGAGAAAATTTGGTTGCGTGCCAATCGATAGCGATGGGCGAGTACTGGATTTCTTAGAGAAAATGGAAAATCCAATTTCTCATGTGATCAATGCTGGCTGTTATGTATTTACTGCATCAACCATTAAAACCATTGCCCAGAACCAAGTAATCAGTGTGGAGCGAGAGACTTTTCCTGGGTTATTACGCGATGGCGTAAAGATTTATGGGTTTTTAGATAACTCTTACTGGCTCGATGTAGGAACACCTGAAGCGCTCATCAAGGGCTCGCGTGACATCGTTACAGGTGTAGCAAATAGCTCAGCACTCGATGGAGTGCCCACATCGGCGCGCACAACGGAGGCAATTGCACTTGGCGATTGTGAGATTGATGCAGGTGCGCAATTGATCGATGGCACAGCGCTAGGAAAGCGAGTGCGGGTTGCCGCAGGTAGCCGCATCAGTGCATCCATTCTTTGTGATGACGTTTCAATCGGAGCCGGAACAACTATCGACCAATGCTTTATTGCTGCAGGAACAAGGATTGAAGGAAATCGCGAATATTTTCGGGTATTTATCGACAAAAACGGTGAAATTCCCTTAATTTTCTCCGCCTAAAGGCTAATTAGGTGCTTCAGATCCACTTCTTGGACTTGACTTAATCGGATTACACGCGTGTAATTCACCTAAGCACGCACTGACAGGTGCGCCGAATAGGAGTCACGGCAATGTCTGACATACGCGATCATGGACCTAGCGTCCAACTCCCCGATGGCCAAACAATTGAACTTTCCTGGCAAGAGCGCGCCCTATGCGCCCAGACCGATCCAGAAGCTTTCTTCCCTGAGAAGGGCGGTTCTACTCGTGAAGCAAAGCGGGTATGCATGTCCTGTGATGTTCGCTCCGAATGCCTTGAATATGCCTTGGCGCATGATGAGCGCTTCGGTATCTGGGGCGGTCTCTCAGAGCGTGAGCGTCGTCGCCTCAAGCGTCGTTCGGCCTAATACCCATTTCATTTCTTCACTTGTGCAATTCGCACAAGTTGAATGTGCAGGTGCATCAATGATTTATGTGATGGTGTGATGTGGCAGATGAAATAGTTGACAACATATTTGTGACGGCAATTCTTGTCACGCACGATGGCGCAACTTATCTTCCAAAATCTGTTGCAAGCATTGGATCGCAATCGCGTGCCGTCGATTATGTCATCGCTATTGATACCGGATCCACAGATTCATCAGTGGAGTTGTTGAAGAATGCAAAAATTCCAGTCAAAGAAGTTGCTCGAACTATCGGATTCGGCGCTGCTATTTCAGCCGCAATTGAAGATTTAGGCGAAGTTGAAGAAGGTGCAACAGAGTGGCTCTGGCTACTACATGATGATTGCGCGCCAGAATCCGGCGCACTTCAAGCTCTGATCGCCGCGGTGAGCACCCGACCAACAGTTGCAATTGCTGGTCCAAAAATTCGTGGTTGGTATAACCAGAATTATCTTCTAGAAAGTGGAGTGAGCATTGCAGGAAATGGCGCGCGCTGGACTGGCTTGGAAATACGCGAATATGATCAAGGTCAGCACGATGGAATTCGAGAAGTTCTTGCAGTAAGCACAGCAGGAATGTTTATTCGTCGCGATGTCTTTGAAGAGTTAGGTGGATTTGATCCGCGCTTGCCACTTTTTCGTGATGATGTTGATCTTGGTTGGCGGGCGAGAATGGCTGGCCATAACGTTATCGCGGTTTCTGATGCAGTACTTTTGCATGCGCAAGCCTCGGCCTCAGAGCGTCGGAGTATCGATGTCGCTGAAGGATTTCTGCATCGTCCACTACTTCTTGATCGACAAAGCGCTGCCTATGTTTTGCTTGCTAATTCTTCGTGGTGGATGTTGCCATGGCTCGCGCTGCAATTACTGACAAGTGCAGTTGGCCGAGCAGTTGGTTATCTCGTTGCAAAATTGCCAGGTTATGCTGCCGATGAAATATTGGCTGTTGCCCTCATTATCGTTAAACCTCAGCAACTTGGTAAAGCCAGGCGGAATCGTCGCAAAGAGCGCTTACTTCCATCGCGCGTTATCGCACCCTTTATCCCGCCTCGTACCTCCCAAATCAGATTAACTTTTTCTCGCGCTAGTGCGCATCTGCGCGAGCGATTGCTACCGACACCAGAGCAGACCACTAGCGCCTTAGATGAAATCAATGAAGATGAAGATTTATTAATGCCGGGTGAGAAGCTGCCGTGGCGAAATCTCTTGCGCCGTCCGGACATCCTCACTTATGGATTTCTATTCTTAGTGACAACGCTATGGGCGCGCAATCGCTTTGGAACTGTTGTTGGCGGGGCGCTAGCGCAACCACATAGTGGCGCCACTGCACTGCTTCGCGCCTATTTTGAATCATGGCACCAAGTGGGAATGGGAAGCACAATCGCTTCGCCACCCTGGCTCTTTATTCTTGGCCTACTGAGTGCGCTCACATTTGGAAAAGTTTGGCTACTCATTACACTCATTCTCTGGCTTGCACCGATTGCATTTATGGCTTCGATGCATCATTTGCTGCGCCACTCTGTCAAGAACCGTAATCTTGTACTTGCTGCCAGCCTTGGTTATGCGATTTCCCCAGTTGCAATTGCGGCGATAAATGCTGGACGGCTAGGAACGATTGTTGTCTTGGCACTTGCGCCACAAATAGTCCGCTTCTTGCCGCGCATGGTCGAAATAGAGAGTTTTACATGGCGGCGAATCGCAGGAATCTCACTTTTACTGACACTCATAATCTCCTTCTCGCTACCGGCATTTATTGCCTTTCTCTTTTACCAAGTTGCCGGGGTGGTTTTCGATTATCGACGCTTTAAAGATGGTGCAGAACGCGCGCTATTTGATAAGAGAGTAATACGACGCGGTTTCCTCGTTCTTGCACCGTTTTTCATGACGCTGCCGTGGTCAACTGATGCTGTACTTCACCCATCTCGTTTCCTATTGGAGCCTGGTCTTGCGATTGCAGGTGGCGGGCCCAACTTGGCACTTTCCCTTAATCCAGGTGGAGTTGGCGCACTACCGTGGTGGTTTATTACACCTCTGCCAGTTGTATTAATTGCAGCGCTCTTTTCTGCCTCGCGCGCGAAGTATGCGGCAATGGTCGGTGCCGGATTTCTAGCCCTTTCAATTCTCCTATCTGGCGTTGCATTTCCAGCTCGTGGAAACTCGCGCTCTGTCGAACTCTGGGTAGGAACATTTATCGCCTGCGCAACCCTGGCTGCAATTTTTGCAACAGCAATTATTCTCGATGGAGTTCGGGTTCGATTAGCAAAATCTTCATTCAATTACCGACACATCCTTGCCGGACTTCTTGTTATTACTAGTGTTATTTCTACCGTGGGTATTTCATTCTGGGCAGTTACCATTGGCGCTAATTCGCCTGCGCGCGTGACTTCCAATGAAATTCTGCCACCATTTCTCAAAGTCCAACCAGCAATAAAAACTCTCGTGCTGAGTTTGAACAATCGCACCGGGCATGAAGAGCTCTCCTTCTTCATCGGACGAAGTGATGACCTAAAACTTGGCGAGGCCGATGTCGCGCCTGTGCCGGATAGCGATGTCAGCGCTGCAGTGAGAAATATGGTGAATGGTTCTGGTGTTGAGAGCTCCAAAACTTTGGCTGAACATGGAATTAAATATGTCTTTATCAAAAACCCGGCAAATAAGAATTTGGTTCAGGCAATTGATGGGCTGGGTGGCTTTATCCGTAACTCCCAAACGAGTGCAGGAATTGTTTGGCGAGTTGCTGGTATTAGCGAGCATCTGACTTATAAGAGCACAAAAGATGTGAAACAAAGTCTGCCAAGTACTGATAGTGGCGCAGAAGGGGTTATTCCTGGCGTCGGGACTATCAATCTGGCGGAAAGTTTTGATCGATCATGGCAAATTTTGGCCGATGGAAAGCTCCTCCCATCGCACCGCGCCCTGACTGGACTCACCGAGTTTGATGTAACTCAGCAGAGTAATTTTATTCTCTTCCATAATGGCGCGACGCGACGAGCATGGCTCTCTCTCGAGTTTATATTTTTTGCCTCAGTTCTACTTATCTCCCTGCCATCGGGACGACGCAAGCGTGATATTGCAGATGCGGAGCTCTCGTGAAGTTTCGTACTCCAATCGCAATAGTTGCTGCAATTGCCTTAGTTCTTACCATGTCGAATTTAGCCTTAGATCATGCGCAATCTCGTGGGTATAGCCAGAGTTTCCCCTATGTAATCTGTCCACCAGCAGTGAGCGATGGTCGCAATCAGATTTCCGTACCCACCAGCAAGACAAATTACCGAGTTGTCACACCGGGAAAAATTGGAATGCATGCAACAAAATCGCTGCAACTTGGAATTGGTAGCGATGCAACGCTCTTTGACGCGATGGGCGTCTCGCCATTGACTACTCAAAGTGGTGGTTCTGGTTGGGGAGGAGCAGCGATCTGCACTGCGCCACAGAGTGATGCCTGGTTTGTTGGCGGAAGTGCTGACATATCGAGTCGAAGCAAATTATTTGTTGTGAATAGCGGCTTAAGTTCGGGTTCGG
>WLQV01000068.1 GCA_009697555.1 Actinomycetota bacterium
CGAGCAAGTTCAGATGCATCAAGATCTTGCGGTTTATGCAATGTAACAAGCGCATCGCGCAGCGTGGGATATCCATGCCGCTCTCGAATCTCATCGGGAAGAAAATCAGAGAGATCACCCAGAGCTGCGATTGCCAGATTCATACATTGCATAATTTTCCAGGAAGGTAATTTCGCACTTGCTGGATAAACTGGAAGGTACTTGCCAGCAAATTCACTCACCGCTGAATCAACATCACTGCCATCGGGAACTAATTGGTAATCGGGATGAGCTAATTGGCGCTTTCCATTAAACAGGCCAACTTTTCCGGCAAAGAGTGCCTGCCTGCCTATCTGCAACTCTCGCTCTCGCCAAGGTTGATTAAAGAAGGTAAGCGATAATTTCGCGCTTCCATCAGTGACAATTACTTCAAGAATATTTCCTTTGCGACCCTTAAGTGGTCGACTCTGTGATGAAAAAACTTCAGCCAAAATTGTGACTTCATCGCCTTCGCGCAGTGTAGAAATATCGGTTAACTCACCACGGACTACATAGCGACGTGGATAGTGGCGTAATAAATCTCCCACTGTCTTTGCGCCGATGCCGGCAGCAAGGGCCTTTGCAGTGCGGTCGCCCACGACATTGCTGAGCTTGCTCTCCAACTGCGCATCCATGTTTGGATTCTCCCTCAGCCCCTCTCCTTCTTGCGTGAACTCCATGCCAATTCGCCAGATGGCGACCCTGCGCGCTACCCTTACACTCGTCTTACAGCACTATCCACGACAACCAAGGAGTATGACCAAAAATGGCAGCAACATGCGACATCTGCGGCAAAGGCCCATCTTTTGGCAATAACGTTTCTCACTCACAGGTGAAGACCCGTCGTCGTTGGAATCCAAACATTCAGCGCGTGCGCACACTTATTGGTGGCACTGCAAAGCGTCAGAACGTTTGCACCTCTTGCCTCAAGGCTGGCAAAGTCACTCGTTAATTCTCGTTAGAAGTGTTCAAACTTCTTCGGTAATTCTGCAAGGCCAATAACCTCAACACCATTTCCGGCTATCACGCTGCCTACTCGCAACCCAGGTAGATCTTTTCCGGTAGCCAGGAAGCCATGATCTTCCCCGCCCGCCAATATCCATTGCCAGATTGAAATTCCACACTCTTTGGCAAGGGATTCCAATAATGCGAAATCACTACTTGCACGGAAGCCTTCGAGTTCAAAAGCAAACTTCACGCCCGATGCATCCGCCATCTGTTCTGCCTGCGTTGTCACTCCATCACTGATGTCAGTGAGCGAATTGGCGCGCCACATCTGCTTACCAATTTCATATGCAACATCTGGCGCCCTAAATGCTGAAATCGCGCGGGCAAACTCTCGCTCAGACTTTCCAAGTATCAGCGCTGCATGTCCTGCAGCAGAAAAACCGGGAAGACCAGAGATGTAAATCGAATCGCCCACCTTGGCGCCACTTCGCAAGATCGGGTGCTGGGTATATCCAATTGCAGTAATTGCAAGCGTGATGAGATCAGATCGCACTAAATCTCCACCAACAATTACCGCGCCTACTTTTGCCGCTTCATCGCGCATTCCAATTGCTAACTCTTCGATCCACTCCAAAGGCTCATCACCCGTCAGTGAAACTGCAGCAACTAAGTGAGCAGGTGTTGCACCCATTGCAATTAAATCTGCAAGGTTTGCCGCAATAATTCGATGTCCAATGTCATTTGCGCTCGACCAACTTCGTTTGAAGTGCACTCCCTCAACGGCCATATCAGTTGTCATTACGAGTTCGCCGGGATGAACTTTCACGACTGCAGCGTCATCGCCAATTCCCACCTGAATATCGGCAGAGTTGCTTGCGAAAATGCGTGCTAGCACCTCAAGTACCTGCGCCTCGCTGTAACTCATGCGCCCAACCTTAGCCTTTACCTACCTATGCATTCTGCGCTAGCGTTTGGCCTATCGCTCACGATCGAAAGAGCTACAGAAGAAAAAGGTGCATCATGACAGTACAGGTCTACATTCTGATTCAGACTGAAGTTGGCAAGGCATCATCTGTTGCCAAATCTGTATCTGGCATTGCCGGAGTTACTTTAGCCGAAGGTGTTACTGGTCCATACGATGTCATCATGCGCGCAGAAGCGCCAAGTATGGAAGAGCTAGGTCGCGCGATTCTCTCTAAAGTTCAAGCAGTTGCTGGTATTACTCGCACACTTACCTGTCCGGTAACTACTTACTAATTTCCTAATACTGAGTTCACTCGAGTGAGCGCAGTGGCAATGAGTGAATCAATAATTTCAGAATAAGTTACGCCACTTGCTGCCCATAACTTGGGAAAGACTGAGGTTGGAGTAAAGCCAGGCATGGTATTTACTTCATTAATCACAATGCCACTGCTTGTTACAAAGAAATCTATGCGTGCTAAACCAGAGCAACCGAGTGCTTTAAATGCAGTCACCGCTGCGCTCTGAATTGCCGCGACATCCTTGATTTGAGCTGGAATGGTAATCGAAGTGGCATTGTCTAAATACTTTGCTTCAAAATCATAGAAATCAAAACGAGAATCAAGAACTATCTCACCAGGGGTAGAACTCTCTACCTTTCCATCACGCTCTAAGACTGCGCACTCCACTTCCTTGCCAACAATTGCCTCTTCGATCATTACTTTAGAATCAAAGTTGAACGCCTGTTCAAGGTAAGTTTCCAAATCGCTCTCACTGCGCGCCTTACTAGTTCCACGACTTGAACCGCCGCGGGCTGGCTTGATAAAGAGTGGATATTTCAGTTGTGAAATTTTAGCTAAAGCAGATTTCTTATCCTGCTCCCAGTGGCTTGCTGTAATAACCACACCGGGTGCAACCGGGATTCCATGGTCGGCGAATATTGGTTTCGCAAAAGATTTATCCATTGCAACTGCGCTAGCCAGCACACCGCTTCCCACATAAGGCAGATCTGCCATTTCGCAGAAACCTTGAATCGTGCCATCTTCACCATAAGGACCATGCAGAATTGGAAAGACGACATCGATGTTGAGTGATTTGCCATCGACACTTAATCCGTGGAGATCGGCCACAACTGCTCTGCCAGTGTTTGGAATTTCTGGCAACTTGCCATTCGTGATCTGAAGCGGATAGTCATTCGGTAGCAGAAGCCACTTTCCCTCTTGGGTAATTCCAATTAAGACAGGCTCATATTTGCTGCGATCTATTGCACCGAGAACGCCTCCGGCAGATACGCAGGAAATGCCATGTTCGCTGCTGCGACCACCGCAGATAATTGCAACCTTTAACTTACTCATTTAATAAATTCCTCAGCATGAGTGCTGACCGACATCAAGCGCTCCATTGCAGCGCGCGGAGTGAGTGCGCCGCGAACCACATCTGCGACAGATTCGATAATTGGAACTTCAACACCAACTCGGTGCGCTAATTCAACGACCGCCCCAGCAGATGCAACACCTTCAACCGTGCGCGCAACATTTTCGCGGGCATAGGCCATGGTGCCACCGCGACCGAGTGCTTCACCAAAGGTGCGATTGCGCGAAAGACCAGAGCCGCAACTTGCAACGAGATCGCCCATACCGGCAAGTCCCGCTGCACTTAATGGACTTGCACCATGTGCGGCACCTAATCGCGCAACCTCATTGAGGCCGCGAGTAATTAACATCGATTGGGTATTTTCACCAAACTCCATGCCAATTGAAATTCCGACTGCAAGTGCAATAACGCTCTTTACTGCGCCAGCTAACTCACAACCTAGTAAGTCAGTGGATGTGTAAACGCGATAATAATTTGTATTAAAGAGCGCTTGAACATGCTCTGCCTCTGCCCCGCTGCGAGATGCCGCTACCGCTCCGGCCGGTTGGCGAAGGGCAAGTTCACTTGCCAAGTTCGGGCCAGTAATAACCGAGACACGATTTTGATCATGAGCTAAAACATCATGGACTACTTCAGTCATACGCATCATCGTGGCAACTTCAATGCCCTTTACGGTGCTGACTAAGTGAGCAGCTGGTGGAAAGAGTTTTGCCCAATCATTGAGTTTGCTCCGTAAATCTTGGGCAGGAATTGCCAGAATAAAATTATCCGAGAAGGCAAATGCCGCACTGGCATCATCTGTGGCTTTGAGATTGCGCGGCAGAGTGATGTTGGGAAGATAACGAGCATTGGTATGTGCCGAATTAATCTCTGCAACAGTCTCACTATTGCGGCCCCAGACGAGAACATCATTTCCGGCATCACAGAGAATTTGACCGAGTGTGGTTCCCCATGCACCAGAACCTAAAACAGTTACGCGCGCCATTTACTTCTTGCCTCGCTTTGCCTTCTTAAAATTTCCCACGCGTGGCAGATCTGATGTGTGAGGATCAAAGGGTTTAGCCGGCGCAACTTCGCCACGAATCTGCTCGAGCATAAGGGTGATGGTACGCATGATATGCGCAGTTGCCTCAATTAGCGCTTGCTGATCATCGCTCTTGCCGTACCACGGGCTCATGTCGATCGCCGGACCGGCGTAATGGGTGACCTTAGTTCGCGGGAAGAGGTGCGGAATTTTTCCGTAAGTAGGAAGAACTTTCTGCGGCCCCCATGCGGCAACTGGAATAACTGGAGTCTGAGTAATGATTGCAAGTCGTGCAATTCCAGTTTTAGCAATCATTGGCCACCCTTGCTCATCGCGAGTAAGAGTTCCTTCCGGATAAATTCCAATCAGGTGTCCAGCTTTAACAACTGCCACTGCAAATTCCAACGCTTTTGTTGCATCTTTACTTTCGCGATCAACTGGAATTTGTCCTGCTGCTAAGAGAATCTTTCCAATAACGGGAACTTCAAAGACACTTCGCTTGCCAAGAAAACGCGGTGCCCGCCCATTGAGATAGAGAAATTGGGCAAAGAGGATTGGGTCGGAATACGAGAGATGGTTAGAGGCAACAATGGCCGGCCCGCTCTTAGGAATATTCTCAATACCGCGCCAATCGCGGCGAACAAAGAGTGTGATAATCGGAATAAGAATTCCAGCGCAAATAGCGAATGTGCGATTTGTTCCGAGTGGAAAACCACTAGGTGGCGTATAGGAGATCTCACCAGAATCGCTCACGCTAAATTGATCGGCCACGGGTAAAGGGTACTTAAAAAAGAATCAGGGCCACCATTTCTGGTAGCCCTGATCTTCTCGAACTTTTTTAATTAACGACGCTTCTTTGCTGCCTTCTTTGCCTTCTTTGGAGCAGCTTTCTTAGCAGCAGCCTTCTTCTTCTTTGGCGCTGCCTTCTTTGCTGCTGCCTTCTTAACAGGCTTAGCAACAACCTTTGGTTCTGGCTTAGGTGCTGGACCTAGCTTGCGCTCACCAGAGATATGCTCCTTCAGACCCTTTGCGGGAAGAAAGCGTGCCTTCTTGCTTGCTTTGATCTGAATGGTCTCACCAGTGAATGGGTTGCGACCTTTACGAGCTTTACGATCAACTTTCTTGAACTTACCAAAGTCATTGATCATTACATCTTCGCCTTTAACCATGTTACGAACGATGGTGTCGAAAATGACATCTACAGCGTGAGTTGCTTCTTTCTTGCTGTCGTTGAAGTGTGGGGCCAACGATGCAATGAATTGGGCCTTATTCATTCAAATTCCCCTTATATTTACGCGTAAAATTAAGCGTTTTGCTTAACCTGATTGGAAATTTACGCGCAAGGAATGCAAGAGTCCACTATCACCCGCGTGTGTCGCCCATTTCTTATTTTTATTTTTGCGAGAAAAAATCGCATTTTTATGCGTGAATAGTGGGCGCTAGCCCTCAACTAAGAGTTGAGAGTTACTGGTTTAAAAGCAGGACGTGCCTTTTCAAAGGCGGAAATTGCATCTACATGCTTCAAAGTAAGGCCAATATCATCAAGGCCCTCGATTAAACGCCAGCGGGTGTAATCATCAATCGCAAAGCTCAGAGTGGTTGAACCGTAACGTACTTGGCGATTTTCAAGATCAACTGTGATCTGCGTTGTTGCATCTGCTTCGATGGCAACCCAAATCGCTTCAATTTCGCTCTCGGTCAAAATAACGGTGAGCAAACCAGCCTTCATGGAATTGCCACGGAAG
>WLQV01000069.1 GCA_009697555.1 Actinomycetota bacterium
AAATTCCTGACATTAATTTAATTTGCGTTAAGTCAAAGCGTCTGTTATCGCTATCTGGGAGTTCAGTTTTTTCAATTTGTTCTAAAATTGACTCGATTTCGATGTAGAGATTTCTAGCCTGACTTTCAATCTCGTCGAATGTAGTCTGAGTTGTTGCAGATGGCGCACTCTCTTTAAGTTCTAAGGCAAGGTCCTGCATCTGGCTTATTTTTGGCAATAATGCGTCCTTTAAATGATTTCTAGCAGAATCTTTCGCCTCAATTTGTGTTGCACTAAGTTCGCGGCTGTCGACATTAAGCAATTGGTCAAGTTGTTTAAGTGCGCTGTTTTCGTTGCGAATTTTATTGATAGTGCCAAACCAGTAAGCAGCCAAGGCGAGACTTAATCCCGTTGTGAAAAATGAGCTCCAAAGTCTGGTGACGGCATGTGAATTCGCGTTTAATACTTGATGTGCGTATAAATCCGTAACAACTCCCTGTATGTAACCTGTGCTAAACCAAACAAAAAGGCTTATAGAAAGACTCTGTTTTCTACTGCGCCGCGTTGATAAGAAAATAGCTTGAGCGAAATACAGGTATAGAAGAGCGACTAGGACACCGGCGCTCACTGCCATTAGTTGATCAGCAAATGAACCTAGGTCAAGTCCATTTTCACGTTCAAGCGCGAAGAAAAAGATAAATGGCAGACAAGCAGTAACTGAAGGAAGTGAAACTACCCAGCGACCGGTCACTACCAATGTGAAATTCTCTAGAGACTGCCTCACTTGATAACCACTTTGTCTTCTTGCCACATACGAACGGCGAGAATTCTAGGATTAAACTCATCATCTGATTTCAATCCTAAGCTCGCAAACGTGCGCTGGACTAATGCCTCTGTCGCTCGAAGTGAAGTGCCTCGCCGTTTGGCTATTGCCTGATTCGTATAGCCCTCCGCCATTAATCGAAGAATTTCGCCCTGTGTTTCGCTCACCACAATTCTTTGGTTATCAAGAACAGGGATCACAGTGGTTGCATTGATCTGAGACATAGAATCCTTGATCGCTGCGCCCAATGAGGCTATGGATTGCAATTCTGATTTAACGAGATAAATCACATTGGGTGGCAGTTCGGTGCCCCGAGGCAGTGCCAAGTTGGGAGAGGCATGAGAGGTGAGAATTATTTTGCCAATCCATGGACGCTCGTCATGGAGAAAGTTCAACAAGTCTGCTCCTGTGGGAGCATTGACTCCGAAGTTGAGATCAGTGATGACCGCGTGAGGGTCGAAGCTTTCGATGGTCTGGATTGCTTCAGTTACTGACCTAACCCCAACGACCTCAAAATTGGCTTCGACCAGAATCTCGCGGAGAAGATTGAGAGTGAATTCCTCATCTTCGGCCACGAGTACCCTCGCCTGAAAACCGACAGTCAAAATTCCCCCAAGTTTGCTAAAGAGGATCGAGTTTAGGTGGAGCCGCTATCCCGGCTCAACAAGCGTGTTCGGTTCATACCGCATTTATTGCAGCATGCGTTATTTATCGCAGCATGCGCTGGGGTGTGCATTGCTTTGAGGAGTGCCAATCGAGCGATTACACGGGAATCTGACTATTTCTGCGAGCGTTATGCTGGTGAGATGAATAAAGCGAAGTGGTCAAGTCGGCCCCGACTCAACCTCTTTAGCCGCTTTCCCGTTTACCTTCATGGGCAAAAACCGAGTGTTCTGCTCAAGACCTTTCTAGCCTTCTGCTGTGTGGGCCTTATGTTCTCGGTTGTCGCCCCTGTCATTGCCGATGAAAATGCTGCCCCTTTACCTTCTGCCACAGAAACGACAACAGTTACAAGTGAGGCAACTGCTACACCTACACCTTCACCTGAGCTCTCCGAAGTCCTGATTCCCGTAGATCCTGCGATGGCGACTCCATCCCCTTCACCCAGTCATTCGGCCACCATGGGAAATTCCTCACCGGAGAGCATTACAGCATCTTCTTCTCCTTCACCAACGGCCACTCCTGCAGCCGCATTGAAGAATCAAACTATGAGGGTGGAGATTCCAAGCATTCTTCCGGTCGACCCTCGAGCGAGCTCTCGCAACTTCCCGGCAATTCTTGTGAGTGGCCCGAGGTACCTACTGGCTTGCGTAACGGGAAGTAATCTCACATTTGATGTTTATGCAAAAAATGCGGTTCAAAGCACCTTTAATAATGAGGAGTTAGTTAATGGCGATGGTTCATCACAATTAATGATCACCGGAACCGTCGATCAAGTTCTAGCAATTTTCAACAGCTACGGGGGACTACGTGCGTCAAGCACCCGCAATGCCATAGGGGGTCTATACGCAAATGTCAGTCTGGTCGCGATGAATCAGCCTTCATTAGACCCTATTTTTTGTGGTCAACGCCTGCCAGCAAACTTTCGATTCATTCAATTTCGTCCACTCGCTTTAGGCATGAACCTCATCAAGAACGATGTAAATCTAAAAAAGTAAATTCAATCTCTGGTAGAGCGTTACGGCACCAGGCCATTTCCCGTCGCGCTCTAATTCCTGAATCGCCTCGCAACCCCTGAATAGCATAGATAAATACCGCCATCTTGACCGCGTCAATCACGCCTTCTGATAGAGGCCAAAGGTAAAATTAAAAGGAAATCAAGGGTGGATCTGCCGTCCCTGAAATGGAGATGTAATGCGACAAGGCTTGCAATCTCCACTCAGTGGCCGAGTGAGTTCGGGCTTTGGCGGCGGCAAGAGTCGACATAAAAACAAGATCATTATCGGAGCTGCGCTGGCAGGCGTGGTGCCATTCCTAGTTTCAACTTTTGCCGCAAGTGTAACTGTGGGTAGCGGCGCCCTTGAATTTGGTCAAGGCTCTCAGCAGGCGATTGCCTGCGATCCGAATGTATTTGCAGCAATCAGTGAGGAATGGCATTCGGCGCCGACCACGCAAGATGCATCTGCAGGTTTTTTTAGAGTGCGTGGCGTGACTGTTTCGAATTTAGATTTAACCAGTTGCCGTGGAAAGAAGTTGCGAGTTCGTTTGATTAGTACTGTCGGCGCTGAGCTACCTGTGGGTCCAATTCCAGAAGCGCACGTCTTACAGATTTCATTACCAAACGTTGATGCTCCAGTGACAACCAGTGACGCTGGTGCACTTTCATTGGCGTATTTGACTGGCGAGGGATCTGGTGTTTCAAGTCCTATGGCCGCCTCGGTCTCACTAAATATTTCAGGAACGTCAATTTACGATGGCTCAGATTTATCTGTGACAAATGCAGATGTAACTTTCTACCTAGATTCAACGGCAACGCTTGTTAACTTAGATGGACAAACTATTGGAAGAACCACTGTTGAAACTGTGAATAATCCAAAACGCTAAAGCGAACTTTATTAAAAGCTCCAACTACAAAAGGATTACTTGGATTTTCTGAGTAGTTCATTCGAACCTTTGGCCGGCTCCACCCCTCTGCGGAGGGCCGCTAGCCGTGGTTGGGCCCCTTTAGAGGCACCATCGAAGGCCAATTGAGGCCATCTCCCCATGAAGTGACGCTTACGAGGCGTAACACCATCAAAGTAGTGGTAATACCCGAATGCAGGGGAGGGTTTAGGGTGAAAAGTGGCAGGGCGCGGCTTGCCTTGCATGAGTGGCGATGCTTGACTAACCCTCGTTAGGCCGTCCGCAGATCGTGGAATAGTTCAATACTTCCCTATAGGAGGAAGCACAGATGGAGATTTTAAATTTAGGTGGCTCATACGAACCATCTGCCAAGTCACGGAAGACAAAGTTTAAAGTTCTTCTTGGAGTTGGTTTAGTAACACTCGTTATGGGCATGGGATCAACGCTCGCGGCCAGCATTACCCTCAGCTCTGGATCTCCTATTGAGTTCGGTCAAGGTGTTGCTACAACAACTGCCTGTGACTCCTCAATTACTGTGACTCCATATTCAACTTATGTAAACGACACAGCAACTGCCGACTTTTTGTTTAGTTCGGTAGCGCTTTCGAACATCGACACGACAACTGCTGCATGCGGTGGTAAAACCTTCGTACTTAAGGCATACACCGATTCTTCAACAATTGCGACAAACTATGCAGTCAGTGGATCACTTGCTAACCCACTCTTCTTAGGCTGGAAGTACGCCTCAGGTGCAAGCGGTGGAAATGGAAACGCAGGATCAAAGACTCCTTATAACTCAGGTATTGCAATTACTCTCAACGCTGGCGGAACAACTTGTACTGTTCAGGTGCTCGCTGGCACAGGTGGATCTGCGGACATCTCTGGTGCTGCATGTGCTCTCACTGCCGGAACAATCACCCTTACTCTTGGCGATGGTGGTGGCGGAGCCGCAGTTGGAACATCAACTGCAGCGGTCACAAAGATTACGGTTGAATCTTCAAGCTCCGTGCCTTCTGGTTACGTAAGCACAACGGTTGCTTAAATAGACTCGTAGTAATGAGAACGACCCGCCCTAGATCTGCAGGGCGGGTCGTTCTCTTTTAAGATGAAGAGCGCTACTAGAATTAGGAAGTCGGGTGGAGAGAGATAGCGAATTCACTTTAGGCAATTAACCTTGCAAGATAATTATTCGAAGATTGGACCGGCACCAATGGAAGATTCCAAGAACGCCACATCTGGTTCTGGGCCACATCTTTTAGGAGCCACCGAACTGTGGATCGAAAAAACTAGCCAACTCTCCGATTCCAATGTTTTAATCACTATCTCTGACTCATCAGGTGAGCACACCTACCTGATGGCGGGAGAACAGATCATCGAAACTAAATCCAGTTTATTTGTGCAAGCCCCTGAAGAGAGAATCGTAGTGGGGCCGCGAATTTGGTATACCCGGTTAAATACAGTATTTCGCTGGTCTGGCTACGCGTTAGCGATAGTTTTAATGACTTTCTCAGTCCTTTCATTCTCCGGCACAGTAAAAGCGCGAGTAGTCCTTACCGGATCCATGGTTCCCACCATCAATCCAGGCGATATAATTCTGACAACTCCGGCTAAGAATGTGACGCCAAAGGTCGGCACAGTTGTGGCCTATGTCGGCCGTCGCTTTGATGGCACTGCGGTTGGGGTATTTTCACACCGAATTATCGGCGGGGACGCCACCAACGGCTTTATTGTCAAGGGTGATCACAACCCGGCGCCTGATACACAAAAACCGAAACTTGAAGACATTACCGGCGTGGTCTTCTTTGTTATTCCGATTATCGGGCGATTCTTAACGCCAAAAGCACTACTCATTACAATTCCACTTATTTTCGGATTGTGGCTAATTTTTGATGCATTAAGAAATGATTAAACGGATAGTTGCTGCACTCTTTATCACCTTCTTTCTCTTTCAAGTAAGTCCACCTGCTCAGGCTGTGGAAATACCCACTCTTACCTGGGAGCGAGGCAAAGAACAGAGCGTTGTCATGGGCGCAATCTCGGCGCAAGAAGCGTGGAAAGTGAAGTTGCTCAGACCGGGCTCACCGCAAGTCACACTAGGAGCGAGCTCATTAAATAGCAGTGGCTTCGCAGTTTATTCAGCGGTTTTGCCAGAAAATTTACCTTTAGGTGAGTACACGGTTTATGTCTTCCGTAAAGGAATTGCTTCGGGGACACAAGTTGCTCAGGTGACTGTTACCGAAATGAAGCGCTACAGCATTACTGAAATCCCCAAAGACTTGCTCTACTTTCTACTGTCTTTGATTTTTATACTAACTGCGCTCTCGGTAGTACACGGTGCGGGCTATCTGAACTTTGTCTTCTTGCGACAGAAAACTTTGATAGAGAACCAGACACTCCTCTTTGCCAAATCTGTGCCACGAGTGATTTATCCGATATATCTGCTGCGCGCAGGGGCACTGTCACAATTGCGCCCAACAATCTTTAGGTATCTACTCTCTAAGGACGAGACGCTCATTCATAAGAGCTCTCCACTTTTGTGGTCCCTTTTGCCCGGGGTAGGTTTGCTGTTGGGTTTACATGGGGGACTCATTTCGCAAGGCACGCTTGCAAGTATTCCAATCTATTCGTTGATGTCGATCTCATTACTCGGATTCTTTGATTCCTTCAGTGG
>WLQV01000007.1 GCA_009697555.1 Actinomycetota bacterium
CCTAATACCGAAGTTGGAAAATTAGTTTCTAGTCTTAACCAGATGCTTACTCGGATTGAAGAGGCATTTAACGCACGCACAACTAGTGAGAATCGCTTGCGCCGCTTTGTTGCCGATGCCAGTCATGAATTACGTACGCCACTGACTGCAATTCGCGGCTTTGCTGAATTGCATCGCCAAGGTGCCGTGCAAGGTGAGATAGCAACCAGCGAATTGCTCGGACGAATTGAGAAGGAATCAATTCGCATGAGCTCTCTCGTTGAAGATCTCTTACTCTTGGCGCGCATGGATCAATCACCAGAGATTGCAAAGTTGCCAGTTAATCTCAATACAGTGGTTCTGGAAGTCGTTGAATCGGCGCGCGCATCAGGGCCTGACCATTCAATTGAAATTTCATTGCCAGATACTGCGCTCATGGTTACTGGCGATAGCGATCGCCTCCATCAAGTGCTGGCAAATCTCCTAGCGAATGCACGAGTGCATACTCCAGCTGGAACAAAGATCACTGTTACAGGTAAAGCAGTTGAGAATGGAATAACAATCGATGTGGCAGATGATGGACCGGGTCTCTCCCAAGAAGCACAGGGGCGCATCTTTGAACGCTTCTACCGCGCAGACCCATCTCGCCAACGCACTGGACAACAGGGCAGCGGTCTGGGCTTATCTATCGTTGATTCGGTAATGAATGCGCATAGCGGCAAGGTCAGTGTTGCATCGGAACTTGGCAAAGGCACAACCTTTACCTTGTTCTTTCCTACTGGAATTTAACTTAAGGATTCCATCGCGCGCAACGTTTCAATGCGCTCTTGAATCGGTGGATGAGTAGCAAAGAGGCGAGAAATATTTCCACCATCAAGTGGTGATTCAATCCAGATATGCGCGACTGCATTGGAGCGTTGTTGCACAACGGTGGAATCTGCCGCAAGTACTTCTAGAGCTTTGCGCAGGCCAGTTGGGTTACGAGTAAATTGAACCGCAGTTGCATCGGCTAATGATTCACGCTTGCGCGAAATAGCTGATTTCAGGAGCACTGATGCAATTGGCGCCAAAATTAATACTAGAAGTGAGAAAACTAAGAGCAGTGGATTGCTATTGCTCTCACGATCTCGGCGCCCACCAAACCACATCATCCTCATAATGAAATCACTCAAAATTGCGATTGCTCCAGCAGTTGTTGCAGCAACAGCAGAAACTAAAGTATCGCGATTAGCAACATGAGAGAGTTCGTGTGCAATTACTCCTTGCAGTTCATCGCGCTCCATGACATCGAGTAAACCGGTAGTAAATGCGATGAGCGCATGTTCTGGGTTTCTGCCTGTTGCAAATGCATTCGGTGCAGAATCCTCAACGACTGCAACCTTAGGCATTGGCAGGCCACTCGCAATAACAACCTCATGAATAACGGCAAATAACTTTGGATTATCACTCTCAACTATTTGGCGCGCACCAGTCATGCGCAGCACCAGTGAATCGGATGCGTAATAGGAACCCCATACGGAAATCAGCGCTAAACCCACTGCGATCGGAACAATTCCTGCTGTGCTCTGTCCGGCATATGTAAGTGCGGCGAAAACCACAACCCAGACAAGTGCGCCCATAACGGCGAGCAAGAGGAAGGTCTTTCGCTTATTTGCTGATTGCAGGGTGCGAAAATTACTCATCTATTACTGTTTTAAAACTTTACTGTTGGCGCTTGGCGCGATGCTGGATCTTCCACTTCGTAGAATTCGCGTGCACTTACCTTGGCAAGTGGTGCGAAAAAGCTAGTAGGGATAGTTTTTACAGCAGTATTGAGCGAGCGCACATTGTCATTATAAAACTGGCGTGCAAATGAAACTTTATTCTCTGTGCCAGATAATTCATCTTGCAAGCTTAAGAAATTAGCTGAGGCTTTGAGATCTGGATAGCCTTCCGCAACTGCAAGAAGCCCACGAAGTGCTTGAGTCATTGCGCCATCTGCTGCGGCAACATCGGCAACAGTTGTTGCAGTTGTGGCTTTGGCACGGGCATTGACTACCTTCTCAAAGGTATCTTTCTCATGCGCTGCATAGCCTTTAACAACTTCAACTAAATTAGGAATTAAATCGGCGCGACGCTTGAGTTGTACTTCGATCTGAGCGAATGCTTCATCGACTGAAACATTGAGTCGCACTAGGCGGTTGTACTGCGCAACGAAAATTAGCGCAAGCAGTACGAGGAGTGCTACGACAACCAAGATAGTTTTCATGTGAGTAATCTACTTTCGATCTCTGTGAAATTACTGTGTTTTAGATTTGTGAAAGTTGAGCCATGAGCGTGACGGCGTTGGGCCACGCTGGCCTTGGTAGCGCGAACCATACTGCGCAGATCCGTAAGGGTGCTCTGCAGGGGATGAGAGTTTGATCAAGCAGAGTTGACCGATCTTCATTCCAGGAAAGAGCTTGACTGGCAGGTTAGCCACGTTGGAGAGTTCTAAAGTGATGTGGCCAGAAAAACCTGGATCGATAAAACCGGCAGTGGAGTGAGTCAGTAAACCAAGACGACCTAGCGAAGACTTTCCTTCCAGGCGCCCAGCAATGTCATCGGGAAGAGTAATTACTTCGTAAGTACTAGCAAGAACGAATTCACCAGGATGCAAGATAAAGAACTCATCATCGGCTACTTCTACTTCACGAGTGAGCTCGGATTGTTCGATCGATGGATCGATGACCGAATACTTATGATTTTCAAAGACGCGGAAGAAGCGATCGAGGCGAACATCAACGCTGGAGGGTTGGATCATTCCTGGCTCGAAGGGTTCAACTAGAACCCGGCCGGAGCTTATTTCGGAGCGAATATCGCGATCACTGAGCAGCACGATCGGTGACCTTACCCTCTCTTTCGCTGCGATGCCTAACCTGCCGCGCCACGCCTAATTTGCATAAGTTACTGACCAGTAGCAAAATAAAGCCATGGGCCATTACATAGCAAACCTGCGGGATATCGAGTTCTGCCTCTTTGATCTCCTCGAGCGCGAAAGCGTTTTAGGGAAATCGATTTACAGCGAACTCGATCGCGAGACTGTTATGGGAATGCTCGAAGAGATCAAGCGCCTCGCCGAAAATGATTTAGCTGCATCTTTTGTTGATGGCGATCGAGAAGGTGTGAAATTTAATCCAGCAACTGGTGAAGCAACTCTTCCCGCCTCATTTGTTAAGTCTTATCGCGCCTACATTGATAATGAATGGTGGCGCATTGACGCACCAGTTGGTTTAGGTGGCACCGTTATTCCTGCTTCAGTGCGTTGGGCAATTGCTGAAATGGTTCTTGGTGCAAACCCTGCAATTCATATTTATGGATCATCCGCCTCATTTGCGCAAGTGATCTGGCAACTCGGCACTGAAGAACAGAAGAAGATTGCAAAACTTATTGTGGATCGCGACTGGGGCACCACAATGATGCTCACTGAACCAGATGCAGGTAGCGATGTCGGTGCTGGTCGTTCTAAAGCGGTGCAACAAAGTGATGGCACATGGCACCTCACCGGTACTAAGCGCTTTATTACATCGGGTGAGAGCAATCTCAATGAGAATATTCTTCACTATGTTTTAGCTCGACGCGAAGGTGGCGGACCTGGCACAAAGGGTTTGAGTCTCTTCCTTGTTCCTAAATATCATTTCAATTGGGAAACCGGCGAGCTTGGTAAGCGCAATGGAATTTATGCCACCAAGGTCGAACACAAGATGGGTCTCAATGCATCGTCAACTTGCGAAATGAATATGGGCGAGAACGAACCAGCAGTGGGATATCTCCTCGGTGAAGTTCATGATGGCATTCGCCAGATGTTTAAAATTATTGAATTCGCGCGCATGATGGTGGGCACCAAAGCAATTTCAACTCTTTCAACTGGTTACCAAAATGCGCTGAGCTACGCCAAGGTGCGCGTGCAAGGTGGCGACATGAAGGTCATGAATGACAAGGCTTCGCCTCGCGTCACGATCATTCATCATCCTGATGTGCGCCGCTCGTTGATGACGCAGAAGTCTTATGCCGAAGGCATGCGTGCCTTAGTGCTTTATACCGCCTCCATTCAAGATGAAATCGCACTCGCTGCTGCTGCAGGCGATGCAGATCGCTTGGAAGATTTAAAGGCGCTCAATGATTTATTACTTCCAGTTGTTAAGGGTTTTGGTAGCGAGCGTTCATGGACACTCCTTGGAACCGAATCACTTCAAACATTTGGTGGCTCTGGCTTTACCCAAGATTGGCCGCTCGAACAATATGTACGCGATGCAAAGATCGACACACTTTATGAAGGCACTACTGCAATTCAAGGTTTGGATTTCTTCTTCCGCAAAATTGTGAAAGATGGCGGGCGCGCAATTGGATTACTTGGTAAAGAGATTCAAACCTTTGCCGAATCTGGCGGAGTGCTCAGTGACGAGAAGGCACAATTACTCAAATCACTTGGCGATCTCAATGCAATTGTTGCCACACTTGTCGGTCATGCCATGGCTTCGCAAGAGAAATCCGAAGAGATTTATAAGGTGGGCCTCAACACCACGCGCCTTCTCATGGCAGTTGGCGACATCATCTGTGCCTGGTTGCTTATCCGTCAAGGCGTTATTGCAGAGAGTAAGTTGGCAACAGCAAGTGGCAAAGATAAAGATTTCTACACTGGCAAAATTGCAGCAGCGAAATTCTTTATCAGCACTGTTCTGCCACGCATTACTGCTGATCGAAAGATCATCGAAGCAGGCGATGGCGAGATCATGAATCTCTCTGAAAGCGCCTTCTAACTCCGCTACCCTTCTGGGGTGTCAGCCACCTTCTTCACTCGCCATAAGGGTGAAATCCTTACGACTGCTGGGGCAACTTTCTTCGCATTTAATGGTGTTATCGCCAAATTAGTTTTAGCTGGTGGGCTAAGTGCATGGCGCCTTACCCAGATTCGCTGCATTGGCGCATTTCTTATTCTGGGAACCATTGTCTTCTTTACTGCGCGCCAGTCTTTGAAATTTTCTAAGCGCGAAATTCCAGCCCTCCTGCTTTATGGCGCAGTGGGTTACGCCGCGGTGCAGGTCTTCTACTTCCTCTCGATTTCGCTGCTCCATGTGAGTATCGCTCTAATTATTGAATTTACTGCTCCAATTTGGATTGTTCTCTGGATTCGCTATGTACGAAAGGCGCAAGTACCGCCTCTGATGTGGGGGGCTATTGCACTCGCACTTCTGGGATTGGCCCTCGTTGCACAAATTTGGAAGGGAGCAACGCTCAATGGTTGGGGCGTTACTTGGGCCATCGTTGATGCCCTCGCCCTAGCTGTCTATTTTCTTGTCGGTGAAAAATTATTAGTCAATCGTCAGCCACGTGCACTGACGGTCTTAGGGCTAGGTGTTGCCGGAATTCTCTGGGCAATTACGCTGCCGCTCTGGAATTTTCCATTCGGTATTTTGACTAAGTCAATTGAATTGCAGGGAAACTTCGCCGGTAAATATCTTCCTGGCTGGGTTTTGATTCTCTGGATCATTGTGATGGGAACAATCGTTCCTTACCTCTTAGTCCTCTCTGGACTTAAAGAGCTATCTGCATCAACAAGTAGCGTGATCGGAATGAGTGAACCAATCTTTGCTGGAATCTTTGCATTTGCCTGGTTGCAAGAGAGTTTCACTCTCATTCAATTACTTGGCGCAGCAGTTGTGTTAACTGGAATTTATTATGCAGATAAGGCGCGCATCGCCGCGCATTAACCTTCGCGCTGCTCGGAGAAGTCTGTGCCAGATGAGTGAGTTGGCATATCAACAAAGCGGGCAAAGTGAAGTTGCGCAGTAACAGTGATTGTGCGAGTAGGTCCATTGCGATGCTTGGCCACAATAAAATCTGCCTCACCTAAGCGAGATTGATTGTCATATAAATCTTCGCGGTGCATCAAGATCACTAAGTCAGCATCCTGCTCGATCGATCCAGATTCGCGAAGATCGGAGAGCATCGGCTTCTTATCGGAGCGCTGCTCTGGTGAACGGTTGAGCTGTGAGATAGCGATTACCGGAACATTGAGTTCCTTCGCCATAAGTTTGAGTTGGCGTGAGAAATCAGAGACTTCCTGCTGACGATTCTCAACGCGCTTTCCGCTAGTCATCAACTGCAGATAGTCGATAACAACGAGTTTGAGATCGTGGCGCTGCTTAAGGCGACGCGCCTTTGCGCGAATCTCCATCATGGAGAGGTTGGGCGAATCATCGATAAAGAGTGGTGCATCGGAGATTTCACCCATACGACGAGCAAGCCGTGACCACTCTTCATCAGTGAGTGAACCAGAGCGAATCTGATTAAGACCCACACGTGATTCAGCAGAGAGCATACGCATGGTGATTTCGGAGCGACTCATTTCAAGAGAGAAGATCACTGAGGTCATCTTCTTCTCAATCGATGCATGGCGCACAATGTCGAGACCAAGTGTGGATTTACCGACGGCAGGACGTGCTGCAATAACAATCATGTTGCCGGGATGAAGACCATTGGTTAATTTATCGAGATCGCTAAATCCAGTCATGACACCTTCGACGCCGATGCCCTTAGAGATTGCTTCGATCTCATCGAGTGCTTGTGGCAAGAGAGTGCTCAGCTGTACATAATCTTCGCTAGCACGTCGCTCGGTTACAGCAAAGACTTCGGCCTGTGCTTGATCGACCGCATCATCGACTTCACCTTCTGTGGTGTAACCCAATTGCACAATCTTTGTACCGGCTTCAACTAAGCGGCGCATGATTGCATGTTCGCGAACAATCTTTGCGTAGTAGCCAGCATTAGCTGCAGTAGGAACGGATGAGATAAGTGTGTGGAGATATGGCGCACCACCTGCGCGTGCAATGTCACCGCGCTTGGTGAGTTCGGCAGAGACAGTGACTGCATCTGCTGGTTCGCCGCGACCATAGAGATCGAGAATTGCATCGTAGATAAGTTCGTGTGCTGGTCGATAGAAATCGCGTTCACGTAAAATTTCAATGGCATCTGCAATGGCATCTTTACTTAACAACATGCCACCTAAAACGCTCTGCTCTGCAATGAGATCTTGTGGCGGAGTGCGTTCGAATTCGCTCTCACTCCCGCGGGAGGAGCGGTTGGGAAGTTCTGCAATACTCACAAGAGCACCTTCCCAGAGAGCACTGACATAAGCGCTTCTCTACAGGGCTAAAGTTATTGCCTTACGCTGCGTTGATGCGAGGCACACTCATAGCGCTGTGCGCAGGGGTGGGTATAACTCTCATATTCCTGTGGGTAAGCATGTTGATAAGTAGGCCAAAGCGGTGGATAACTTCGGTAATTAGTCGATTATGAGCGTGGGCGCCTGTGGGTAAAACTTTATTTCACTATGTCACCATTTGAGATTTAACAAAAAGGTTGAGATATGAGAACAGGCCCGCTATCTCTAGCGGGCCTGTTACTACTTATTACCTATTACTTCCTACTTATTACTTAGGCGCCAACAACTTTCACAGTAACGCTTGCTACAACATTATGTTGCAGAGCTACCTTGAGTGAGTGGCTGCCGAGCTTCTTGATGTGTCCGGCAAGTTTAATGCTGTGGCGATCGACATCGATCTTGGTTGCGCTCTTGATTGCAGCGGCAAGATCTTTATCGGTAACCGAACCAAATAGACGACCAGTGGAGCCAACTTTGGCAGCAACGGTAATAGTTGCAGCCTCTAGCGCCTCTTTGATCTCCTTGGCATGATCGATATCGCGAACTTCGCGAGCGCTACGTGCGCGGCGAATTCCGGCAATCTGCTTCTCTCCGCCAGCACTCCACGCAATGGCTGTTCCGCGTGGAATGAGGAAGTTGCGAGCGTAACCATCTTTAACGGTGACAACATCGCCTGCGTGACCAACACCTGCTACTTCACGAGTAAGGATGAGTTTCATATTTGTCAGCTCTCCTTATCGCGCAGTTGATGTGTAGGGCAATAGAGCAACTTCGCGGGAGTTCTTAACCGCAGTTGCAATAGAGCGTTGATGTTGGGTGCATGCACCTGTCACACGACGAGCGCGGATCTTGCCGCGATCGGAGATGTACTTGCGAAGGAGTGCAATATCTTTGTAATCGATATAGCTCACCTTGTCGCGACAGAAGTTGCATGGCTTCTTCTTAAACTTCTTATTTAAAGCCGCCGCTTTGGCGCCCTTATTCTTTGGCTCTTTGAGCGCTCTGTTATTTCTTGCTCCCATTGTGGTGCTCCTTATTCGGGTGCCCTGTTATGTAACAGGAATGGATGGATAGTGGTTTAGAACGGTGGTTCGTCGTTGGTGGTGGTTGCCCAACCGCCGCCGGCGGGTGCTGATGATGACGGTGCTGCAGCTGCCCATGGATCATCGCTAAATGATTCAGTAGCGGGTGCACCGAATCCGCCACCAGCATTTGCACCTTGGCGAGCAGTCTTTGTGACCTTCGCTGTTGCATTGCGGAGTGATGGACCGACTTCATCAACTTCTACTTCAAAGACTGTGCGCTTTTCGCCCTCTTTAGTTTCATAAGAGCGTTGCTTTAAACGACCAGAGAGAATGACGCGCATTCCCTTAGTGAGTGACTCTGCAACATTCTCTGCCGCTTGGCGCCAGATCTGACATTGCAGAAAGAGGCTCTCGCCATCTTTCCACTCATTTGTTTGACGATCGAGGTATCGAGGGGTAGATGCGACACGGAATTTTGCAACCGCAGCGCCCGATGGTGTGAAACGTAACTCTGGATCGTCAACTAAGTTGCCGATCATTGTGATTGTTGTATCTCCTGCTGCCATCTTCTTTTTCTCCGCTTCTCTCTACTGTTCGAGTCGTTACTCTGTGCTTATTACTCTGGACGTATTACTTTGGTGCGCAAAACTGCTTCATTCAAATTAAGTTGGCGATCCAACTCTTTGATGGCAGCTGGCTCGCAGTGCATATCTACAACTGCGTAAATGCCTTCACCTTTTTTATTGATCTCAAAGGACATCCGACGACGGCCCCATACATCGAGCTTGTCGACGCGGCCACCACTCTCTTTGATGATCTTGAGATAAGTCTCAAGGCTTGGCGTGACGGTGCGCTCTTCTAGTTCTGGATCAAGAATGACCATTAATTCATAGTGACGCATGCGTTAACCCGACCTCCTCTGGACTAAGACGGCCACGGTATTTCCGTGACAGGAGGGTTAGTGCTCCCACATCGAAATCGGCTAATGCCAGCTCCGGTGAGGGAGGTTAAGGGTAACTCTTGCCTGCATCGAAAAGAAAATCGAGGAGGCGGCTCTGCGGCTTTCCCGCATGTTTTGCGCCTGCGCGTAGCTGGAAGCGCACTATCTGCGCGATAAAGAAGGCGGTGGTGGCAATTCGCAGGAGGGTAGCCATCGCATAGCCGCCATCAGATAGGCCAAATTTCGCACCCGAGTAACTGGCCAAGTGTTGCCAGATTGCTACGTGATAGAGAAGTTCACCACCTTGCCAGATCCAGAATGCGGTGAAGAGCGATCGATTCTTCTGTAAAACCATAATCGCAAGTGGTGCGAGCCAGAGAACATATTGTGGCGAGTAGACCTTATTAACTGCCGTGCTCGCTGCCATCACAATAAAACTTATCTCAGCAAGTGTGGGAGAAAATTTAAGTTCGAAGAAGTAAAGCGCAAATGCTGCAAGCAGAATTAAAAATGTAAGGAGTGAGAAGAGATTGAGTTGATTGAGAGGTACTCCTAAAAGTGAGAGTGCATACCAGAGCGATCCCCAATCGGCGCTGCGATTGATATTGAGTGAATAGAAGTGCCACCAGCCCGATGGGGTTGTGAGAATTACTGGCAGATTTATTACTAGCCAGGTAGTTGATGCAATAGCAAGATATTTTGCCAGCGCAAGAAGTTGATTTCTTCGCCAGAGAATGAGTGCAATCGGAAGGAGAAAAATTATCGGGAAGAATTTAGTGGCAACAGATACTCCCAAAAGAATTGCGCTCCAATGAAGGCGCCCTCGATCAAAGAGGTAGATCGCTCCCACCATCGAAATGATTGCCCAAAGATCCCAATTGATATAGAGCGATCCAATTACTGCCGGCGATAGTGGGAGTAAGTACCAATATTGTGGGTGTGAGCGGCGAAGCAAGAGAAGCAAAGCAAAAAAGAGGAGTGCGATCAGAATTGCATTGGCATTGAAATAACTTTTAAAGCTATGTGAAATGTAGGTTGTTGCCCACATAACGACTCCAGTAATTACTGGATACTCAACCGACTTTTCACTCAGTGAGTAGACCCAGTGATGTCTGCCTAATCCGCGCTCTGAGTAGAGGGCTGGAATATCTGAATAGCAGGCGTGAATGTATTGATCTGGCGTACTCCAACTTCTATTTTCACAATGAGAAAACTTTGCGAAGGAGAGCAGTGTTGCTAGGAGAGAAAGTACGAGAAGTGCGCGTACTGCTCCTAATTTCATCCGAAACTAGCGCTTCTTTGGCGTCGGAGTTGGCGATGCGCTCGTCTTTTTTGATGGCGTGACCGAAGGAGTTGGCGATGCAGTGGGTGGCGAAGTTACTGGATTGGAACCAGGTGTTGTCATAATTATTGGATCGGTACCACCGATGTTTGTTGGCTTTGGAAATTGCAGAATTGGTTCGCCTTTGAGTGCACCTTTCATAAAGGCGGTCCAAATTTTTGCTGGGAAGGTTCCACCTGTTACTGAATTAAGTCCGCCGATTCCATTCAAACTCTGCGTTGCATCATCGCGAAAGAGTGCGACTGATGCCGCAAGTTGTGGCGTATAACCACTAAACCAGGCCGATGCATTCTGCTCTGACGTTCCAGTCTTTCCTGCTGCTGGTCGCCCTAAACCGGAAGTTCCGTATGTACCAGTTCCATCTTTAACAACTTGCTGCAGTGCATAAGTCAGATCTGCCATTACATCTTTAGTAAATACTTCTTGGCCTTGTGGGTTTGCTTGGTAAAGAACGCCCTTATTAGCACCCAATACTTGCGAGACCATGTATGGCTTTGCATAAACACCTTGAGCTGCAAAGGTGGCATAAGCAGATGCAACATCGATGACATGTGGACTTGCCGCACCAAGTACTACCGATGGAGTCGCCACCATTTCTACTGAACTAGGGATTCCAGATCTGCGCGCAACGTCAACAACTTTATCTGGTCCCACTTTAATTCCGAGTGGCACATAGATGGTATTGACTGAATGGGCAGTGGCTTTGAGCAGAGAAATTTGCCCCCATTGCTCATTGCCATAATTAGAGACAAAGTAGGGGCGACCTAAGTCATCAAATTCTTTCGGTGAATCGCCATCCCACATCGATGTGAGCGGAATGCCCTGTTCTAGAGCCGCAAGGATGGCAAAGGGTTTAAATGTAGATCCGGCAAGTGCAATGGATTGGGTTGCATCATTTAATTGGCGGACTACGTAATCTTTTCCACCGTACATTGCAATAACTTCACCAGTACCAGGGCGGATCGCAAGTAAGCCAATATGAAGATTATCTGGCGCCTTTGGTGGCGTCTGCTTATCAACAGCATCTACCGCAGCTTGTTGTGCCACCTCTTCTAACGTTGTCCGTACTGCTAATCCGCCAACTAAGAGTTGTTGATCGCTAAAGCCCAAGGCATTTAATTCTTTCTGCACTGCCGCAATGATGTGTCCCTTAGGGCCAGCGAGAGAGCCAGATGCAACTCGACTTCTAATCACTGGGAATTTTACTTTCGGTACCACATCAGCCTTGAGCCAACCAGCACTCACCATTCCATTGAGAACATATTTAAATCGCGCATGTAAGCGATCATCATTTGCCTTGGAGTAAGAAGGGTCGTAGTAACCAGGTGAGCGCAAAATGCTCGCTAGCACTGCGCATTGACCAAGAGTGAGTTGATCAACATTGCGATTGAAATATTGAAGTGAGGCAGTTTGTACGCCATACGAGCCACGGCCGAAGTAAATAGTATTTAAATAATTCTCAAAGATTTGATCTTTAGAAAGTTGATTCTCTAACTTAATGGCAATTACTAATTCTTTAACTTTGCGTTGAATACTCCGCTCAGATGTGAGAAAAGCAGTCTTTGCATATTGCTGCGTAATCGTGGAGCCACCTTGCAGCGATCCACCCCTTAGGTTGTTAAAGACAGCGCGCAAAATACCGGTTGGGCTAACTGCTCGATCTGAATAGAAGTTGCGATTTTCTGCTGCAAGTACTGCTCTTCGTAGATTTAGTGGAATTTTTGCTAATGGAACAATGGTGCGATTCTGGGAACCGATTCGGCCAATTTCATTGCCATTGGAATATTGAATAACAGTTGCTTGACTGTTTACGTAATCCTTGGGACTTGGGATGCTGACTGTGAAATAAGCGAGCGCAAAGGCAAGTGTCGCAATAACAAAACCGCCGCCGCCTAAGAAAATTGCGGCTCGGATCAGAAGTTTGCGAGGCATAAAGGAAAGGTTACCGCTTTACCCAATCGTCAGATTCAAGGGTGCGCTGTTTACGCGGGGCTTTTCGCGTAATCCCATCACCCAAAATGAAAGATGCGCTTAAGTGATTCCATGAACAATCGCGACAGACTTCAACAACATAGACACGAAATTCGCCAAACTCGCTCTCCATCTCAGTGAGCTCGTCGATACTTTTGATTCTTCCTGAGAATTGTCCTAATTGATCGCCAAATGTGTAACGGATTTCTACCAGTGAAATTTTCTTACAGACCGGACAGGGGCGCTCAACCCGTAAGCCATGCCATTTTGCAGCTCTCATCAAATAGGGATCTGCATCGCAAGCATCGACAACACCGCGAAAGAGCGCCATTAAAGTGGCGCGCTTATCAAGGGTGTAATCAATGTAGCCGCGCTGAGATTTCACAAGTAAAGAATAATCGCTATTAAGAAACTACGCTTATCTATATGGCGATCCCACTGCAGTCTGAGAACTTCTGGCAGTTGCTGCGCCATCCACGCCTCTCTCGGATTTATGCCGTGCGCTGGAGCGGCCAACTCACGGACGGCATCTTCCAAAGTGCATTGGCCTCTTTCGTTCTCTTCTCGCCAGAGCG
>WLQV01000070.1 GCA_009697555.1 Actinomycetota bacterium
AGGATAAGAATGAAGATCACCGTAGTTGCGATGGGCAAGATCGGTCTGCCACTTGCTGTGCAATTTGCGCGCAAGGGTCACTCTGTTATTGGTACCGATGTCAATCAAAATACCGTTGATTTAGTTAATGCGGGCAAGGAACCTTTTCCAGGTGAGGCACACCTACAAGAGTATTTAGCCGCAGTCGTCTCCGAGAAAAAATTAGTCGCGAGCACTGATACCACCGCTGCTGTTGCGCAGAGCGATGCAGTTGTCGTCGTAGTCCCACTCTTTGTCGATGAGTCAGGAGTTCCAGACTTTGGCTGGATGGATGCAGCAACAGAGTCAATTGGCAAAGGATTAAAGAAGGGCACGTTGGTTTCTTATGAAACAACTCTGCCAGTGGGAACTACTCGTAATCGCTTTGCCTTAGCGCTCGAGAAAATCTCCGGTCTTAAGGCTGGCGTTGATTTTGATTTAGTATTCTCGCCCGAGCGAGTATTTACTGGCCGGGTCTTTGCCGATCTCCGTAAATATCCAAAATTAGTGGGCGGAATTAATGAGCAATCCGGTGCTCGAGGAGTTGCTTTTTATCGCGAAGTTCTTGATTTTGATGATCGCCCAGATTTGGTTGAAAAGAATGGCGTCTGGGATTTAGGAAGTAGCGAAGCATCAGAGTTAGCAAAATTAGCTGAGACCACCTATCGCGATGTAAATATTGCACTCGCCAATCAATTTGCACTCTTCTCTGAAACCCACGGCATCGATGTTCAGAAAGTTATCGATGCATCAAATTCTCAACCATTTTCACACATTCACCGCCCAGGTATTGCAGTTGGCGGCCATTGCATTCCGATTTACCCACGTATGTATCTCTGGAACGACCCATCGGCAACTGTGGTGAGCGCAGCTCGGGATGCTAATAAGGCGATGCCTGAGCATGTGGTTAAGACCTTGGCGAAGTTACATGGCAATTTGAAAGATGCGCGAGTTGTAGTACTTGGCGCCTCTTATCGCGGTGGCGTTAAAGAAAGTGCTTTCTCTGGTGTATTTCCCACAGTTGCAGCACTTACTGCAGCTGGTGCAAAAGTTTCAGTGCACGATCCGATGTATACCGATGCTGAATTAACTGGCTATGGCTTTGCTCCCTATCATTTAGGAGAAGCAGTCGATGCAGCTATTTTGCAGGCAGATCACGCTGAATATAAGGAGCTCACTGCAGCATCACTGCCTGGCATAAAAACATTCCTTGATGGTCGCGGAACAACTAAAGATCAGAATTTTGCCGGAGTTCGCTATCACGTTGTTGGACGGGCAATCAAGTAACTCGAGAGTCGCTTCCTGAAATTTTCTCGTAATCGCGGGCGGCCACACTGTCACGAATTCGAGCAAAGCCCTCCCAGACTTCAAGGAAACTTGTTGGAAGTGGCGAGATAGCAAGACGGAGTGCATTAGGTGTTCGATAATCAGGAATTACATTGGCAAATTTGCGCAGCGCTACTGAAATGCGTTCAGCTTCTGGATGATGAAAGGAGAGATGGCCGCCGCGCTCTTGTGCATTGCGCGATGTAAGAAGTGTGAAACCCAGCGGTGCTAACCAGGCATCGTATAAATCAATCATTAATTCAGTGCCCTTGGCAGCCTTCGCTGCAATTGCCGAGATATCAGCCTCGCCGATCATTGTGAAAGCTTCATTGATTGAACGCAAGCCAATGATGGAAGGAGATGCAATTTGAAAGCCGCGAATTCCATCTGCCTTTTCAAATTTTGCACCCATAGCAAATTGATCTCCTTGGGCAAACCAACCTTGAATCGGCACTTGTAATTGGCTCTGTAACTCTTTGCGAACATAGAGCCAGGCAGGAGAGCCTGGACCAGAGTTTCCATATTTGTAAGTGCAGCCAACTGCTAGATCAACACCACTCTTATCAAAATTCAATTCAATGGCACCAACTGCGTGACTTGCATCCCAGACTACTAACCCACCATATTTACGAACCACATCGGTAATGGATTTGAGATCGTTGCGCGCGCCAGAGCGGTACTGAATTACTTCCAAACTCACAAGAGCTACATCATCGTTGAGGTATGGCTCAAGATTTTCTGCCGTGATTCGTTCGTTCTTAAAACTTGGATCGATCTCATTCTCCAGATATATCAATTTCATTCCAAGGCTCTTGGAAATACCTTCCAAGATGTAGCGATCGGTAGGAAAATTAGCAGCATCGGTAATGATTGTCTTTCGGCCAGGACGAGCTTTGATTGCTGCCATACATAGTTGATAGAAATTTACTGATGTTGAGTCACAGGCAAGCACCTGCCCTGGCCCTGCACCGAGTGCGCTCTTGCCAATCAAATCACCAGTAACTTCTGCTTCATCAATCCAATGGCCCCAACCGGTGACAACCTCTTTACCCCATTCATTGAGGAGAAAGTCATTTATTGCGGTGTGAGTGGATTTGGGCAAACGTCCAAGAGAATTTCCATCGAGATAGCAAATCTCAGGATTGTCATTGATGAAAAGCTCTCGAAATGGCGCAAGGCGATCTTCGCGATCTAATTGCAATGCATACTCACGATCAATACCGCTCATTTAGATAGCCTAAACATTACGGCGCCAATTTTCTACCTCGGGCGCCCGCGGGTAGGCTCATCACATTATGGCGCGAAATCTTGTTAACTTAGAAGAGGTCTCAAAAGCCTTTGATATTCGCCCACTTCTTGCCGATGTCTCACTTGGTGTCTCCGATACAGATCGCATTGGAATTGTTGGTCGAAATGGCTCCGGCAAGAGCACGCTTATGAAAGTAATTGCCGGAATTGAATCACCCGATGCCGGTCGTGTAACTAAAGCAAATGCGGTCAAGCTTGGCTTGCTCTCACAATTTGATGTGCAAGATAAGAGCGCAACCGTGCGCGATGTTGTGCTCGGTGGCAAAGCAACACATGAGTGGGCCAGAGAAAGTGGCATCCGCGAAGTCTTTACCGGATTATTTGGCGGGCATTCTGCTGAAATTTTCGATCGCAAATTTGCAACGCTCTCTGGTGGTGAGCGACGACGCGTTGGTTTAGCGAAGCTACTTATTGATGATTTAGATTTAATTTTGCTCGATGAGCCCACAAACCATCTCGATGTTGAAGGTGTTGCTTGGCTGGCATCACACCTTAATTCCAGGCGAATTGCTGTAGTTGTGGTGACGCACGATCGCTGGTTCCTTGATGCCGTTACCGAACGCACTTGGGAAGTAGTGGAAGGAAAAGTTGAAGAGTATGACGGCGGATACTCTGCCTATGTTTTAGCTAAAGCAGAGCGCTCCAGACAGGCATCGGCAATGGATGCGCGGCGCAACAATCTCATCCGCAAGGAGCTAGCTTGGCTGCGCCGTGGCGCACCTGCTCGTACCACGAAACCGAAGTTTCGAATTGATGCAGCGAATACTCTTATTGCGGAAGAGCCAGCGCCACGTGATAACGCTGAACTTCTTAAATTTGCGCAAAATAGATTAGGAAATACCGTTTATGAAATTCATAATGCCCATTTGCGCGCCGGCGACAAAGAGATTCTAGAAAATCTCTATTGGAATGTTGGCCCCGGTGAGCGTATTGGAATTGTTGGAATTAATGGCGCTGGAAAGACAACTCTTATGCGCTTACTTGCTGGTGAAATTAGTCCCACTGCAGGAAAAGTTGTCACGGGAATTACCGTGAAATCTGCCTTTCTTACACAGCATTTGGATGAACTCAATCCCAAGTGGCGAGTATTAGAAGCGGTTGAAAATGTCGCTAATCGCGTAGAACTTGGCGGCGGCCGCGAACTATCTGCATCGCAGCTCTGTGATCGATTGGGTTTCAGTCATGACTCACAATGGACACCAGTGGGAGATCTCTCCGGTGGTGAGCGTCGTCGCTTGCAGCTAACTCGCCTATTGATGAATAGCCCGAACGTTCTACTTCTAGATGAGCCAACAAATGATTTTGATATTGAAACACTCACAGAGTTAGAAGACCTCTTAGATTCGTATGCAGGAACAATTTTAGTGATCTCTCACGATCGCTATTTTCTCGAGCGAGTATGTGATCGCTTCGTTGGATTATTGGGCGATGGCGCAATGCGCGATCTACCACGAGGTATCGATCAATATTTAGAGAATCGCGCTGCTGTAAACGAAAAAAGCAAAGTCATTGACAAACCACTCAAGGGTCCTTCCTCTGCAGCAATGCAACGACAAGTAAAGAAAGATTTAGCAAGACTAGAGCGTCAGATCGAAAAAGCAGGAGCACGAGAAATTGAATTACTGGCCGAACTTGAAGCAGCTAGTTTCAATGCCGAAGAACTCATAAGACTTACTAGTGAGTTAGAGAGTCATCGCGCAAAGAAGATTGTTTTGGAAGAAGAATGGCTGCAAGCCAATGATGCACTTGAAACTGAGTAGGCTAAGCGAATGCGATTTGATTTATTAGCTGCGCTCTGTGGCGTAATGATTGCGATTCAATCACGCGTTAATGGTGAACTTTCGCACCGTCTCAATAATGGCCTAGAAACTGCATGTATTTCTTTCGGTTCAGGGTTAGTTGTTCTTATTTTTATTGCACTAGCTAACAAGAAGGTAAGGGCAGGCTTCGGCAAGATTTCGTTAGCTGCTCGCACTCGTGCAATTCCTCGCTGGCGCTTAGGTGCCGGTGTTCTAGGTGGGTTATTTATCGCAATAGCCAGCAGCATTGTTCCGCTGATCGGTGTTGCTATTTACTCGGTTGCATCAATTGCGGGTCAGACTGCGGTTTCACTCGTGGTCGATCGCATGGGTATAACCGGCGGCGGAAAAGCACCGATAACAGCGCGTCGCCTTGGGGCAGCAATTGTCACCGTTATTGCAGTACTTATTTCAGTTTGGGATCGCATAGATGCAAAGAACCTCTCGCTCTTTGCCGTCCTATTAGCGGTCATCGCCGGCGCAGGCGTTGGAGTACAACGCGCACTCAATGGCCAGATCAACGAGTTTTCTCACCAAAGTTTTGCAACATCGCTACTTAACTTCATCAATGGCACTGCAATTCTATTTCTCATGCTCTTCGTTGGAATCTTTATAGGCAGGGCACATTTAACGCCACTTCCTGCTGGACCTTGGTGGCTCTATACCGGTGGCACTATTGGTGTTATCTACATTGCCTTTACTTCCACCATTGTGCAACATGTTGGCGTTCTGACATTTACTCTATTTAGCGTAGGTGGCCAATTAGTAGGCTCATTAATTCTCGATGCCTTAGTTCCCACTCAGGGAGCACATGTTACTTCTTACTTGATAACGGGAATTGTGATGACTTACCTGGGTGTAATTGTGAGTGGACTAAATCAATTTCGTTTTTCGCGAAAGTAATTCACCACAATACTTAAGACCGAGGCGCAGATAAAGAAGCCTGCGATTGCGTATGAGGAAGTCTTAACCCAAGGAAGCGTTGCTGAGTAATACCCTGCCAATGTAATTCCACAGCCCCAGAAGAAGGCGCCAAGGGCATTAGCGGAGAGAAACTTGTAGTAATTCATCTTTGCTACACCAGCGATAGGTGGCATAAAACTTCTAAACCATGGGAAGAATCGTGCAGCTATAACTGCCCACCAGCCATTTGCTTCGTAGAAACGCTCTGCATTTGCAATCATCCGCGCAATACGGGGTGAACTCCGCTTTTCTAAATATGGTCGCCCAATCGTGCGGCCCAACACAAAGCCAATTTGATCGCCAAAGAAAGCTGCTAAGAATATGAGGAAGATCAAAAGCAGAATGTTTAAAGAGTGGTTGGCAGCAACAACAAGGCCGGCGCTAAAGAGAATCGAATCACCGGGCAGAAAGAAGGCAAATAACAAGCCGGTTTCGGCAAAAATGATGAGAGCTGCGATCAGGTAGAAGAGAAAGGGCCCTAACGTCGAGAGTTGTTGATCAAAACTTGCCGCAAGCGAAATCACACAGACCGCTTCACCGCTGCCGCAACTGCACCTACAACTTGATCATTGAAGACACTGGGCACAATAAAGGAGGCGTTGAGTTGTTCTGGCGC
>WLQV01000071.1 GCA_009697555.1 Actinomycetota bacterium
ATGTTTCGTTGAGCGCTATTTGAATAAGCCTCGTCACGTCGAAACACAAGTTCTGGTTGATCAGAAGGGCAATGCAGTTGTGGTGAGTACTCGCGACTGTTCACTGCAGCGTCGCCATCAAAAATTAGTAGAAGAGGCACCAGCGCCATTCCTCACCGATGCGCAGAATAAGCAGCTTTACGACTCAAGCAAGGCAATCATGAAAGAGGCGGGCTACATCGGTGCAGGTACCTGCGAATTCTTAGTTGGTAGCGATGGCACGATCTCATTTCTTGAAGTCAATACCCGCTTGCAAGTTGAGCACCCAGTCAGTGAAGAAGTCTCTGGCATCGACTTAGTACGCGCCCAATTTCGAATTGCAGAGGGCGAAGAACTTGGCTTTACCGATCCAATTATTCGAGGACACAGTTTAGAGTTTCGCATCAACGGCGAAGATCCTGGTCGTTCATTCTTGCCGGCTCCTGGACTCATTACACAGTGGAAGATGCCAAGTGGTCCTGGCGTGCGAGTAGATGCTGGATTTAGAGCAGGCGATAACATCGGTGGCAACTTCGATTCTCTCTTAGCAAAACTCATTGTTACTGGAAATACTCGCGCTGAAGCGATTCAACGAGCACGTCGCGCACTTGCTGAGATGGAGATTGCTGGACTTGCAACTGCACTTCCCTTCCACCGTGCAATTCTGGAAGATAAAGCATTCACTGAAAAATTCGCGGTCTATACCAGTTACATCGAGAGCGAATTTAAGAATGAGATTCCTGCCTACGATGCCTCTGCTGCTGCAATGGAGAGCCACTCTGCGCCAGAGCACTACATCGCAGAGGTAGATGGCCAACGATTTGCCGTTGATTTATTTGCACCAGAACCAATCCATAAGCGCCATCGCGCTAAACAATCGATGTCAGGTGGACTAGGTGGTGCTGGCCTCAAGACTCCGATGCAAGGAACTGTGGTAAAAATTGCAGTTACTGAAGGACAGAGCGTTGAAGCTGGCGAATTAGTAGTTGTACTAGAGGCGATGAAGATGGAACAACCACTAGTGGCTCATCGCAGTGGCGTTATTAAGAATCTGAAATCCAGTATCGGCCAAGTACTTCCGACTGGTACAACGATCTGTGAGATTGAGTAATTAACGATTAAGTGAAGGCAGGTTGGCGGCCACTTGGGCAGCAAGATCAACCTTCTTGGTAAGAGCAACTAATTTCGGATCAAAGAGCGAAATCTCAATTGCCTTATCTGCGATTCCAAATCGATAGCCATAGATGCCACTTTTAGCATCAAGCACATCATTGAAACTCTCATTGCTCATAAAGGTAGATACCAAATTAAGAACTGCCTTATCAACGCGCTTCACAATTGATGCCGCGATGTACTTCTTATTTGTAGCACGTATCGTCAAGAATTGATCTGGCTCCATAGTTATGAGGGAGACCATTTTGCCGGCTCTATTGGCTTTAAGAACTGCGGCGAAAATTTCCGCTTCTGAACCTTCGAGACTGGAAAAGAGAACATCAGCACCAGCATCAATTAACTCCTGAGCGCTCTTACCTAGTTGTGAGCCTTTGCGAGTAATCGTAACGACACCTTTATCACTTGCTTTTGCACCTGCCGCAAATGCACTCTCAAAAATGGGAGCGTCAGCGACTGAAGTAATTAATCCAACTTTATGTTTTGTTGTAATGAGTGCTGCAGCGCTTCCTGCAACATAAGCGATCTGATTATCGGCAAAGACAATTGAAGAAACATTGAGATAAGGAACGGATGCATTATCAACGATGGCAAATGCAGTGAGGGGATTCTCTGCTGCAACTTTAGAGAGTGCTGCGGCATAGCCAGGACCTACCGCGATGATTGGCGAGCAACCTCTACCTAATAATTGGTGAAGGCGCTCGGTGCGATTGCTTTCGGTGCCAGTAGTCAAAGTAGTTTCAACTTTAATGCTGTACTTCTTGATTACATCTTTGACTCCGGCAGCAACAGCGGCATTAAATGATTGATCATCAACGCCGCCTACGTCATAGGCAACACAGACCTTTACCGGTGTTGAGGTACTTGCTGCAATTGCCGTCGGTGCAAGAATTGCTGTTACGGCAATTGCACAGGAAGTGACGAGCAACTTCATTGGACTAGCCCTAAATTCTTATAGGTCTGGCTAATTGTTTCACTCGCGACTGCGCGAGCTTTCTCTGCGCCTTCAGCTAATAACTTCAAGAGCGCACTCTCATCTTCGAGCAATTCCAACGCTCTCTTACGGATTGGCGCAAAGTAATCGACTACTACTTCAGCAACTTCACCCTTGAAGTCGCCATAACCTTTGCCTTCAAAGCGCTGCTCTAGATCGCTAATTAATGTTCCAGATAATTGTGAGTGAATGGTCAGCAGGTTGCTTATTCCTGCTTTTTCTTTCTCATCAAATTTCACTTCACGGCCAGTATCAGTAACGGCGCTCTTAATCTTCTTAATGTTGATCTCTGGTGCATCCATCAATTCAATAACACCGGCACCAGAACCAGAAGACTTACTCATCTTCGCACTTGGCTCTTGTAGATCTTGAATCTTTGCGCCCTCTTTCATGATGTAGGCATCGGGCACCTGAAAAGTTTGGCCGTAACGATTATTGAAACGTCCTGCTAAATCGCGAGTGAGTTCAATGTGTTGGCGTTGATCTTCGCCTACCGGCACATAGTGCGCTTGGTATAACAAGATGTCAGCTGCTTGCAACATAGGATAAGTAAATAACCCCACAACTGTGCGATCGGCCCCACTCTTCTGTGACTTGTCTTTGAATTGAGTCATTCGACTAGCTTCACCAAATCCAGCAAGGCATTCCATGATCCAGCCCAGTTGATTGTGCTGTGGCACCTGAGATTGGACAAAGAGAGTGCATTTATCAGGAGTGAGTCCTAGTGCGAGAAGCTGGGCAGCAGATGCCAGAGTTCTTTGACGCATTAATTTCGGATCGGTTTCAACGGTAAGTGCATGTAGATCCACAATGCAATAAAAGGCATCGTGATCGGCTTGGAGTGCCACCCATTGCTTGACCGCTCCAAGGTAATTTCCTAAGTGGAAAGAATCACTGGTTGGTTGAATGCCGGAGAGAACGCGCTTACTCATGAAATTATTCTCCCACGCTGGCTTGTGTTCGAGAGATCAATAACTCTCCTGCACGCTTGCCCGACATTGATTTCACGACAATTGTGAAGCCATTGACCGTTAATGAGTCGCCAACAACGGGCAAACGACCCAAGAAATCCATCACAAAGCCACTTACTGTTTCATAGGGCCCTTCTGGAATTTCAATCTGAATCTCTTCCATTAAATCCTCAATCGAGATGAGTCCATCGACCATAACCTCGCCACTTTGTGACTTCGGCGAGATCTCGCTCTCGTGGGGATCGTATTCATCATGAATATCGCCAATGAGGCACTCCACTAAATCTTCCATTGTGACAATGCCATCTGTTCCACCGTACTCATCGAGCACAATTGCTAGATGTTGTCGCTTGCTGCGCATCTCACTCAGTGCGGGCAAAATCGCTTTAGTTCCGGGCAAGAACATAATGGGGCGCACTAACTCTTGTAACTTTGCTCCCCGCTCCGCCGCTGACAAATCAAGGAGATCGCGCACATGAAGAAAGCCGACTACTTCATCGGTCGAACCGCGTACTACGGGATAGCGAGAGTGTGCTTTCTCAATGGCAATTGCAATCGCTTTTGAAATAACGAGTGAGCTATCGAGAAATTCCACTTCGGTGCGGGGAACCATCACTTCATGAATTTGTCGCTCACTGGCATTGAATACTTCCTCAACAATGTCGCGCTCTTCATCGGAGAGCGCAGCATGTCCTGTCACCAGATCTAGTAGCTCTTCTTCTGACATTTCCGCGCGACGCTCTTTTGGATCTAAGCCAAAGATGCGAACCACGAAATTTGTTGAATGTGAGAGCGCCCAAATTAATGGGCGAAAGCTAACTGCAAGAAATTCAATAATCGGTGCTGCTGCAAGTGCAATGCTCTCGGTGCGCGAAAGCGCAAACCGCTTAGGAACTAATTCACCAAATACCAATGAGAAAAATGCAATAACTAGCGTGAGCCCTACAAGTGATACGGCATTACTCCAGCCCTCACTCAAACCTAAACGACGAAGTTCTGGAATTAAGTGATAACCAATTCGTTCAGCACCGAGTGCTGCCGAGAGAAATCCGCAGAGAGTGACGCCGATCTGTGCGGCGGCAAGGAAGCGATTGGGATCTTTGGAGAGGTGGGCAACGCGAGCGCCACGTCGACCACGGCTGGCCATCTGTCGGACCTGAGATTCCCGCAGTGAGATCAGAGCGGTCTCAGCGGCCACGAAGAGGGCTCCTAAGGTGATCAGGGCGGCCACTATGGCGATATCGAGGAACAAGGTCTGGGTTGAGGTACTCATCGTTGAGGCTAAGGGTACGGGGCAAAGCCACCTTGGCGCCTCTTCCTAAAAACCCCTCCTTTGCCGTACCTTTTGCTCACGCTTAGTTCAGGTAGCTGGACTGGGCGTGCTGCGGCTACGAGGTGTAGCCGTTGACCTTCATCCAACGGACCGTCGGGCACGTACCTGCCCGGAGAAGGAAGTGAACAGATGGCATCAGTCGTCTTCGAACAAGCAACACGTATTTACCCAGGAACAACAAATCCTGCAGTCAACAAGTTAGATCTCGTTGTTAAAGATGGCGAGTTCCTAGTACTTGTTGGTCCATCAGGTTGCGGTAAGTCCACATCACTGCGCATGCTCGCAGGTTTGGAAGAGATCGATAACGGTCGTATCTTGATCGGTGATCGTGATGTAACAAACGTGGCACCAAAAGATCGCGACATCGCAATGGTTTTCCAATCATATGCGTTGTACCCACACATGACAGTTGCCGAGAACATGGGCTTTGCGCTCAAGATCGCTGGCACACCTAAGGAAGAGCGCGCACGTCGCGTTCTTGATGCAGCTAAGTTGCTCGACCTTGAGCCATACCTAGATCGCAAGCCAAAGGCGCTCTCAGGTGGACAACGTCAGCGTGTTGCTATGGGTCGCGCAATTGTTCGCGAACCACAGGTCTTCCTTATGGATGAGCCACTCTCCAACCTCGATGCAAAGTTGCGCGTAGCAACTCGTACTCAAATCGCAGCGCTACAGCGCCGCCTCGGTATCACAACTGTTTACGTAACTCACGACCAGGTTGAAGCTATGACCATGGGTGATCGCGTTGCAGTGTTGAAGGATGGATTCCTCCAACAAGTTGATACTCCACGTAACCTTTACGAGAACCCAGCCAATGCATTCGTTGCAGGCTTTATCGGTTCTCCTGCAATGAACTTGCTTACTGCTCCAGTTTCAGCAGGTAACGCCAAGCTCGGAAACCTCTCAGTTCCTGTCCCAGCAAGTGCTGGCGCATCAGTAACTGTTGGTATCCGTCCAGAAGGCTTCTCACCTGCAAGCACTGGCTTCGACGTTATCGTTGAAGTTGTTGAAGAGCTTGGTGCAGATGCATTCGTTTACGGCAAGCCAGCAGATTCATCTGTGAAGTTTGCTAATGCAACTGACGAAGGCGCACAGGTAATTGTTCGTTGGGATCCAAAGAATCCACCTAAGCCAGGACAGACAATCACTGTTGCTGCTAATCCAGCTGCAATCCACCTCTTCAATGCAACAACTGGAGAGCGCATTAAGTAATTCGCTTCATAATAAAAAACCCCGGGCCACATGGCTCGGGGTTTTTTAATGTGAATTTACAACTAGGCCATTGCCTTCTTGAGGTTCTCATCAATTGATGCGAGGAACTCTTGTGTGGTCTGCCATGGTGCATCTGCTGAGATGAGAAGTGCTAAATCCTTCGTCATCTTTCCAGATTCAACGGTCTCGATGCAGACGCGCTCGAGTGTTGCGGCAAACTTGGCAAGTTCA
>WLQV01000072.1 GCA_009697555.1 Actinomycetota bacterium
CGCAAGATACCTTTTAGGTATGGCTTTTGATCCCTTGCCCCGCACTCCGAGCCCAGTTCGCCTTGCAGTAGATCTCACCGAGTCACATACTCTCGAAGCTAAGGCTGTCGCGCTCCCTGGTATCGATGAGGGCGAGATCGTTGTCATTAGATCACCTCGTCGCAAGCGCCACATCTCCGCTTATCGCCAAGCGGGAAGAATTGTGATCTCGATTCCGGCACGTTTGAGTAAGGCAGATGAGCGGGCGATTGTTCCGGAGATGGTTGCGAAGATTCGCGCACAAGAGGCGGCGCGCACTCCCGGTGAGATGCAATTGGCGCAGCGCATCGATGAGCTCCTCACTGCGCATGCACCGGAAATTAGCGAGCGCCCCAACTCAGTTCACTGGCGAAGCATGCGCCAACGTTGGGGTTCGTGCACAAGTGTCGATGGATCGATTCGAATTTCTGATCGCTTAAAACAGGCGCCTGATTATGTTCTCGATTTTCTTCTCTTCCATGAATCGATTCATCTGCGTTACGCCGATCATGGCGTGGAGTTCCAAGAAGTCATGGATCGCTATCCCGATGGCGCCAAGGCGCAGGCATACCTCGATGGCTACGAGGCCGCTGAGGATGCGCTGATTCCGCCAGAGTTGGATTAGGTCGCCAGAGGCAGAGTGAACTGGGCCAGAGGCATCGAAAGAGGCAGAGCTAGGTCGCCAAAGGCATCCAAGAGGGGGCAATCGGTAACTTTTGCCGAGAAATACGCTCAAAAAGAGTGGCGAACCCCGCCCTTCACGCTCGTCTGCGGGTATCGTGGCTCACGTACACGGACAGCGCTCGGGAACTCTCCCGCAACCTGGCCGGAGTCCGATTGGAGGAGATTATGGCTGAGACATACAAGGGTGACGCTTACTGCGTTAAGTGCAAAGAGAAGCGTGATTTTGAGGGAACCGTAAAGGTCTCTGACTCAGGTCGTCGCATGGCACAGGGCATCTGCTCGGTCTGCGGCACCAAGCTCAATCGCATTCTTGGCAAGGCACAGTAACGCTCTAACGAACCACTAGTTTTACGCACCGCAGCGCAAGCTTCGGCGCAAGAGACCCGCACTACCTCACGGTGGTGCGGGTTTTCTTATTCGCATCGACCTGGGCCGGCTTCTTATTTCGGATCTATGTGAAGTGCAGGTGAAGCGCAATCACAGTGCAATCACAGTGCAATTGAATGCGCAGCGAATGTGGATTTAACAGTGCAGCAAATGCGCATTTAAAAGGAAGCCTTGCGCTCGCAATTCTTTACACAGTTAACAATGGCAAGCCCACTCGATTTGCCTGCCCAGTAATCTCGGCCATTCTCGCCCCCTATGAGAATCCACGCCACATCACGACCCACACTTAAATCCGGAACATTTACATTTGCCACATCAACTCACTTGTCGCCAGTTGGTGGTGGTTCAATTTTCTTGGGGCGCCCCGATCATGGAATCGAAATTACCGCGCCACATGCACTTGCGATTGTGCGCGCATTTACTGGGGCGTGGGATTGCCAAGAAATTAGCGGTCGCCTTGCTGCCCCGATTGAGGAAGTTCTCCATCTCGCCACCCTCGCTTTTAATGCAGATTTACTCGACCTCTCCTCTGCTGCGATTCTTGATCATGCGCAGGATATTTCACAACAGCAATTACTCACTCGGATCCACCGCGAAAGTGCTCTGACAACTTGGCGCAATCAACCCACGAGCAATAGCGATCACGGAATTTCGACGCTGAGTGCGCGCGGTAAATGGCGGGTAGAATTTTTCGCACACTCTCCACTGATATATCGGATTCAACGCAGCCTCGATGCAAGCGGTATTGGCCGCTCCTGCTTCGCAGATTTAACTGAATTGAAAAATAACGCAACACCTCAGGAAGTCGATCTCGCGCACTTCTCCTCTGATGAATTGGGGCGCCCGATTGGGCCCGCGCTCTCGCTGATTTCACGCGCCACTCGTCTCTTTCCCGAGGCCAGCGATGAAATCTCCAAGCAACGTTCCTTGATACTTACTCCCCCTGAATTAGCTGGCATGGCGATGTGGCAAGAGCGGCCGCATCTGATTTATCGAATTCTCTCGCTCTCGCAGATCGAGCTTGGCCCACTGGTGATTCCAGGAGTGACACCTTGTTGGCGTTGCGCACTTTTACAGCGGAGCGAACAAGATCGGTTGTGGGGTGATTTCTATCAAGAAGGAATTAGTAGCCCTGAATTATTAAAGAATTTAGAGAAGCGGCTGCCGCATGCAGTTGTTGATTTTCTCTCCGGCTTAATTGCGCTGGAAGTTCTGGAATTTATTGATACTGGCGCTAGTGCACTCACACATGGCGCAATCTCACTTGCATTTACGCCACGCTTCTCATTTGCGCGGATCTCTTACTCGCAACATCCAGGGTGCGGATGTCAGTGGCCCCAGGAATGAAGCCAATTAAAATGAAACTAATTAATTGATTCCGATTGGTAGGAGCAATGATGGAGGGCGCGTAAACACCCTCCATCATTGATACCAATCAGGCTGCGTCAATTTCTTCGCGCTCCTCATCTGTTGTTGCATCGATCTGGGAAGTTGTCAGTGCTTCGAGTGAAACAGGTGCTAGAGATAGCGGTGCCATCTCCATGAGGCGTGGACGGCCTACTGTGCGCTTGCGCGCGATGATTTCACCGGCTTCAAAGAGTTCACCGCCCCATACGCCACATGGTTCTTGGCGTGAGATCGCTCCCTCTAAGCATCGTGCTTGCATTGGACATTGGCCACAGAGCGCCTTTGCCGCAGCAATCTCTCCCGCATCCTCTGCGAAGAAGAGCTCTGGATCTGCGCTGTGACATGGCAGGGTAAAAGCCATTGCGCTATCTGAAGTCTTTGTAACTCCATCTAACCCAATCTTTCCGCCCTCTTGCGCCCAACCTGGTACTAACAGTTCACTAAATAGAACCGTCATTTTTCTCACCTTCTCTCATCTAGTGCTTTCCTTATTTGGTTCCTGGCTTGGTTCCTGGCTTGGTTCCTGGCTTGGTTCCTGGCTTGGTTCCTGGCTTGGTTCCTGGCTTGGTTCCTGGCTTGGTCTAGTTTCTTGACTTTCCCATCCCAACTTTTGGGAAAAGAAAAAGGGCCTTCGAATCCGTAGTGGATTCGAGGCCCTTGGGGTCCTTATCGGTCTTATCCGATAGAGCTCCAAGTGGCCCGATCCACTGCGGTAAAAGTGGCGTAATACGCTGACTTTGTAACCGGATGCCATTGGTGTGACTTCGTGAATCGAGTATTTGTGAATGCAGGCGAAAGCACGGCAGCGCGCATGATTACGCCTGTCGCATCCATTGAAAGTAGCTCTCGTTGCATAAGGGAAAGGGTAAAGCACGCCTTGATACTTTGGCAAATCGACGATTTATGAGCGTAACGCCTTGCTCTGCGCGCATCTGCATCAGAGCCATTTGCGCGGAGTGCTCGCTGCAGCGCGTGAGCTATTCCGGATTTATTGATTAAGTCCGGATTTATTGCGTGAGCCCAGAGTCAGCCAAGAATCGACTGGCACGTTTTGCATAGGAAATTTGGAGATGAGATTTTGCACGAGTGACGCCAACATAGAAGAGGCGCCGCTCTTCATCGACTGGTGCTTCTTGTAGTGGAAGTAAACCTTCGCTAACGCCAATGAGAAATACCCGATCCCACTCCAACCCCTTTGCAGCGTGGAGCGTGGAAAGTGTTGTTACCGGCATCGTTGGCGGATTGTTCTGTTCGGAGCGATCTTCTAATTCACGCAAATAGGTACGAAGTGTTTTCGGTGTAAAAGATGAATCACCATCTAACTCGCGCGCTAAGTGAATCAACGCAGTTATGCCATCAGTGCTTGTGCCAGAGAGAAATGGTTGTGCCAGCGCCTCTAATTCGGTGAGCCAGGATTGGCCAGGAGTAGGAATAACAGAGGCTTGGCGAAGAGTGCGGAGAAAGTCGCGAATATCAGTGCGGTCGAAGAAGCGTTCATTGGTACGCAATTGGTAGGCAATTTTTCGAGAGATGCAAATCTTTTCTAGCGCAGCTAATTGGGAATTGGTGCGAGCCAAGACTGCGATCTCCTGTGCGGGAGTTCCGCTCTGCACCAGAGTTTCAATTGAGTTCACAATTGCTTGGCTCTCACTTGCCTCATCGGAAAATGCCTTCACTTCAGGTTTTGCGCCATGGTCATTGAGTGCAACTAATTCACTCCCCATCTGCGCGCTGCGCAGAATGGCATTGGCGGTGAAGATAATTTCTGGAGTGGAGCGATAGCCCGAAGTAAGGCGAATTACTTCAGCTTCTGGAAAGCGCTGAGTAAAGGAAGTTAGGAAGGTAGGAGTTGCACCGGCAAAGGAGTAGATGGTCTGTGCTGGATCGCCAACTACGCAAATCTCTTGGCGATTGCCGAGCCAGGCATTGATGACTCGTTGCTGCAGTGGCGAAATATCCTGATACTCATCAATTGTAAAATGGCGATAAGCATTATGAATTGCTTCGCGAACTTGTCGCTCCTGTTCCACCATCGCCGCTGTAAGTAGTAGAACATCTTCGAAATCAATTGCATGCTCTTGTTTCTTTAACGATTCATAAGCATCATAAACCTGAGCAACTTGAGCGAAAGTTACCTGGCCACGTAATGAGCGCCCTTTACTCTCGCTTGCATAATCCTCTGGTGAGATCTGGGAAACTTTGGCCCACTCGATTTCACTTGCAATATCACGGAGATTTTCGCGCGAGCGAACACTGAGCGTTCCGCCAAGTCCAGAGCGGGTAATTGCTTCAGTGACGAAACCAGTCTTAGTAGTGAGCAAACTCGGGGTTGGTCCGCCAAAGACTTGTGGCCAGAAGTAGAGAAGTTGCTTGAGGGCAGCTGAGTGAATGGTTCGTGCCGCAACAGTGGGAACGCCAAGTGCGCGCAAGCGAGTGCGCATCTCACCTGCGGCGCGTGCGGTGAAGGTGATTGCAAGAACTTTTGCTGGATCCATAACGCCGGTAGCTGCGGCATAAGCGATGCGATGTGTAATCGCGCGCGTCTTTCCAGTTCCAGCTCCGGCAATGACACAGACCGGACCGCGAACTGCAAGTGCTACTCGCTTTTGTTCGGGGTCGAGTGCATCAAGAATATCTTCGGCCAACATAATTTAAGGAAGCTTTCCTTCGGATGCCGCTAAATCCACCAGTGCATTTTCACCATACCAATATTCGATCATGCGGCGCGAAACACTGATCTGTGGCGGCAGAAGTAATTTTCCAGCGGCAATTGCATCGAGCATTGATTGGCGCGAAAACCATTGCACTTCTGCAATCTCTTCCCCGTCGGCCTTTGCGGCATCTGGCGCGGAAGTTGTTGCTTCAAATGCGATCATGAGTGATGCGGGAAATGGCCAAGGTTGTGATGCAAGGTAATTAATTGAGTGAACTACTACGCCGCACTCTTCAGCTACTTCACGTGCCACACATTGTTCAAAAGATTCACCAGGTTCGACAAAGCCAGCAAAGGTGGAGAAGCGATGCTCTGGCCAACTGGGTTGATGTCCAAGCAAAATACGATCGCTCTCATCGCGAACCAGAACAATGACTGCGGCATCGGTACGTGGATGATGTTGGCTCTCGCACGATGTGCAAATGCGCACTGCGCCACCCCACTCCACTCGAGTCGTAGCACCACACTTTGCGCAGAAGGGATGTGAGTGATGCCAGTTGGCAAGACCCATGGTGTGTACCGCTACGCCACCATCGCGATCAGAGAGCAGTGCGCCGATATCGCGAAGTGAGCGAAAGCGGGCATCGTCATCGAGGGCCTTGCGATCTTGCGTTGATGTGCACCAGGCAAAGAATGATTCATTAGTGGTTGGGTCAATACCGAGGAAGAATTTTTCACCCGATGTGAGCGGCAA
>WLQV01000073.1 GCA_009697555.1 Actinomycetota bacterium
ATGCGCACCTTAGGAATGAAATCAACGGTGTATTCAGCGCCGCGATAGATCTCGGTGTGGCCCTTCTGGCGACCAAAGCCGCGGGTTTCAGAGACAGTCATACCGGCGACACCGGCAGTCTGTAGTGCGACTTTGATGTCATCAACTTTTGCGGGCTTAACGATTGCAGTAATGAGTTTCATAGTGATTCGATTCTAGTAGCGGTTGGAATTGCCGAGGTCGTAGGCGGTTTCAGCGTGATAAGTGGTGTCTAGGCCAGTGAGTTCATCATCGCGATAGGCACGGAAACCAATTGTTTTGGAGATTACCTTTGCGATCAGCCAGGTAGCGCAGAAGGAGAAGAGCGCTGTTGCAATGATTGCGATGGTTTGTTTTTCAAGAAGTGCAAAAGAACCATTAGTAAAGAGTCCATCGCCACCTGCAGCGTTGGCAGCTTTAGTTCCGATCAATCCAATAGCGAGCATTCCAAGAATGCCGCCGACGCCGTGAACTCCAACCACATCGAGGGAATCGTCGTAACCCATCTTGTATTTGCGAGTAACGGCAAGAAGTGAAATCACACCGGCAGCAAGTCCGATGAGAAGTGCGCCAAGTGGCGTCACGAATCCGCAAGCCGGAGTAATTGCAACTGCGCCAGCGATAGCACCAGATGCAACACCAAGTGTGGTTGCTTTCCCATCGCGCTTTCGCTCGTAAGCAATCCATGACATTGAGGCAGCAGCTGTAGCAATTTGAGTATTGATCATTGCAGTTGCAGCGGTGGCGCCGGCAGAGAGTGCGCTTCCTGCATTAAATCCAAACCAACCAAACCAGAGCATTCCTGCACCGAGCAGAACAAGTGGCATGTTATGTGGGCGCATTGGATCGCGACGGAAACCATCGCGTGGTCCAAGAACGAGCGCGAGTGCAAGCGCGGCAGCTCCGGAGTTAATTTCAACGACAGTGCCACCGGCAAAATCGAGTGCACCTAGGCGATCGATAATCCAGCCACCCTTGCCACCTTGCGATGCGAAAGCCCAGTGTGCAACGGGGATGTAAACCAAGGTAATCCAGACGCCAACGAAAAGCACCCACGCGCTGTATTTAGCGCGATCAGCAATTGCACCAGAAAGAAGCGCCACAGTGATGATGGCGAAAGTTAATTGAAACATTGCAAATGCAAGGGTCGGAATTTGGTGATCTGCTGGGCCAAATGTTGTGTCGAGTGTTTTTGCTAAACCGAGATGATCAAAGCCACCAATTACTCCACCATGATCTTTACCGAATGCGAGGGAGTAGCCGTAGAGAACCCAGATGATTGTGGTGACACCAATTGCTGCAAATGACATCATCATGATGTTGAGCGTGCTCTTTGCGCGAACCATGCCGCCGTAGAAGATGGCAAGACCCGGTGTCATAAAGAGAACGAGTGCAGCTGCTGCTAGCACCCAAGCGGTATCACCGGCATTGATCGTCTGCATTTTTAATGAGTCTCCTTATAACGTGCGTAGGATGCATTAATTTCTAGTTCTGCTGCTGCGTGGCCAACCCAATCGCCACCATGTACTTCTTTGCCAGGCTCTAGCGTCTTATAGACCTCGAAGAAGTGCTTGATTTCATCGAGCTCGTAAACAGGAACATCGGCTAGATCTTTGAGATTGTTCTTCCGGATATCACCGGCTGCAACACATAAGAGTTTGTCATCGCCGCCCTTCTCATCGGTCATGCGAAACATTCCGATAACTCGACAGGAGACAACGCAGCCAGGAAATGTGGGCTCATCCAACATCACGAGCGCATCGAGTGGATCACCATCGTTAGAGAGGGTGTTCTTCACAAAGCCATAATCATGGGGAAAGCGAGTGGCAGTGAAGAGCATGCGATCGAGGCGGACTTCGCCTGTTAAATGATTGATCTCGTACTTGTTGCGTGAGCCTGCTGGGATTTCAACAACAACGTCGAAGATCATGGCTTCCGACTCTCTATGAGTGAGGGATCAGGTGTGGGAAGAAAACTTGGGGTGAACGACGGGGCTCGAACCCGCGACATCTCGGACCACAACCGAGTGCTCTACCAGCTGAGCTACGCCCACCATGTGCTGGCCAATAGTACCTGTTTATTTACCGCTATCGCCGTCCTTACTTGGCGCGGTAAAAATGACGCTGCGGTAGTACTTCAACTCTGCGATGGAATCTTGAATATCCCCGAGTGCGCGGTGATTGCCGGTCTTGGCAGGGGCGGCGAAATACTCGCGGGGATACCAGCGACGGGCCAACTCCTTAATAGAGGAGACATCAACGCTGCGATAGTGCAGGAAAGAATTCAGTGCGGGTAGATCGCGTTGGATGAAGTTGCGATCCCAACCGACAGTATTTCCAGCAAGTGGAGATTTACCTGCTTCAACGCCACTTGCTTTGAGATAGTCGATGATTAATTCTTCGGCTTGCGAGAGTGATTTTCCATTGGGGATCTCAGTGATGAGTCCGGAGTTGGTATGCATCTGTGTGACAAAGTCATTCATGCCAGCGATCTTTGAATCCTCCACTTTGATGACAACATCCACACCTTCACCAATCAGATTGAGCTCGGAGTCGGTTACGAGGACTGCGATTTCAACGAGCGAGTCATTGACGATGTCGAGCCCGGTCATCTCGCAATCGATCCAGATGAGGTAGGGATTCTCGATAGGCACGGCGCCACCTTAACGGCATAACGGGAAAGAATCACGCTCTGCGAAGGCGTGATTTCACTCCTCGTTCACCTTCCCGTAACCAAGTTTCCACTCAAAGAGCGGCTCGAAATAGCAGGATCGCCTTGTGTCACAGGATGTAATGCCCAGCGCTACTGGGCTGCCGCAGCGTCGAGAGCTGACGACCAAACCGCGTTTCTCAGACAAAGTTTTTCGAGGAATTGTTACAACCGGCGGACTTTCATCGCTTCTCTTGCTCGGATTAATTTTCGCATTCCTTGCTTATCAAGGTTTCTCTATTTTGAAGATGGAGAAATTTAGTTTCATCACAGGAAGTCAGTGGCAAGTTGTTCTCAATGATTCAGGTGCAATAGATAAGGCAAATACCGCATTCGGTATCGCACCAATGTTGGTGGGAACAATTCTCTGCGCCATCATCGCGCTGGTAGTTGCGGTTCCGGTCTCGGTATTGGCTGCGCTCTTTCTTACCTTTTATGCACCACCTGCACTCAAGCGTTTTCTCGTTGCCATCATCGATCTCATGGCAGCCTTTCCATCAATTCTCTTTGGTTTATGGGGATTCTTTATTCTGATGCCGAGTGCTGAGTATTGGGCGAAACTTTTACATAAATACTTTGGTTGGTTTCCTGCCTTCAAGATGGAAGTACCCATCTTTACGCGCTCGCCCTTTGTTGCAGGTGTCGTACTTGCGATAATGGTGATTCCGATTGTGACTTCTATTTCGCGTGAAGTATTTGCGCAGACTCCGCTCGATCGCGTGCAAGCAGCTTATGCGCTCGGTGCATCACGATGGTCGATGATCCGCGCCGTTGTTTTGCCATACGGACGCAGCGGCGTTGTGGGCGGTGCAATGCTTGGTCTTGGTCGCGCAATGGGCGAGACGGTTGCGGTCTACACCGTTCTTAACATCGTTTACCAAGTCAATTGGCATGTATTAGTTGGAGCCGGTGGCAGCGTTGCATCGATGATTTTGTTGAAATTTGGCGAGGCTGGTGCGCAAGAAGTCAAGGCGCTTATGGCAGCAGGACTCGTGCTCTTCTTGCTGACTCTGATTGTGAACTCAATTGCTAATGCGATTGTTGCAAAGTCTGGCGGTAAGGGTCGATGACAATTACAACAGTCAAGCCAACAAAGCCATGGATGGCACGTCCGGCTCAGCGGCTACAGAGCCTAGGCGTCTTTTTAGCAGCAATTGCAATCTCTTACTTTGTAGTGCAGATCTCCGACTTCAAAGGCAAGCTCGCCTATCTCACCGTCTTCTTCTTGGCCTTCATGGTTCTCGATTTTATTTATCAATACCTGACTCTAAGTAAATCAGCTGCAAAGGATGCAATTGCTCGCGCAGTTATTGCCTTTGGAATGGCAGTTGTTGTCTTTCCGATTTTCAGTATTTTGGTAACAGTATTTCTAAGAGGCTACAAAGGCTTGCACTTCTCACTCTTTTCGCTGGATATGCGCGCGGCAAGTATGAATGATCCGATCGGAGCTGGTGGATTACAGCATGCGCTAGTTGGCACCTTCTTAATGGTGGCAATTGCACTTGTTATTAGCGTGCCTCTAGGAATTCTTACCGCGCTCTACCTCACTGAAATTCGTGGCCGTTTCACAAAGCCGATCGCTTTCTTAGTACAAGCAATGTCGGGTGTGCCATCAATTGTCGCTGGTCTCTTTATTCTTTCGGCACTGATTTACACAGTGACGCGGGCCTACTCGGGAATTATGGGATCCCTTGCGCTAAGTATTTTGATGATTCCAACAATTGCGCGAACTTCAGAGGAAGTTCTCTTGCTGATTCCCTCGGATTTACGTGAAGCGGGCGTTGCACTTGGTGGCACACAATGGCGCACTGTTGCACTCGTTGTGGTTCCTGCCGCAAAGAGCGGATTAGTGACTGCGATGATCCTTGGTATTGCACGTGTTGCTGGTGAGACTGCGCCATTACTTCTTGTTGCAGGTGGTTCGGATCAGACCAACCTCAATCCATTCAATGGACCGATGGCATCACTTCCTTATTACGTGTGGAAGGCCTACTCATTCGGCACAGCAGAGAGTGTTACCCGCGCATGGGCTGGAATCTTGGTTCTCCTTATTATCGTTTTAATTCTTTTCACAACTGCCCGTTTTCTTAGCGGACGTAAGGGATAAACATGGTCAATCCAGAAGAAGGCGAGAAAGATATGTCAACGGTTACTCCTTCATCACTGTCGAGTGTGGCAAGTGCTTCGGGCAAGGTGCGCACACCTGGCACAACAGCGCTCGGAGTTGGTCTAGAAGCGCGCGGCATTCATGCTTGGTTTGGACAGAAGCATGTACTCAATGACATCTCATTAGATTTCTGGTCCGGAACAGTTACTGCGTTGATCGGTCCATCTGGTTGCGGAAAGTCCACATTTATTCGCACACTCAATCGCATGCACGAATTCATTCCAGGGGCTGCAATGGCAGGTCAGGTTCTGCTCGATGGCAAAGATATTTATGAATCAGGCACTGATGTCACCAAGATCCGCCTCAAAGTCGGCATGGTCTTCCAGAAGCCAAATCCATTCCCATCGATGACTATTGCCGAGAATGTTTTAGCAGGATTGAAATTAGCCCAACTCAAAGTTGAGAATAAAGATGATCTATTAGAGGAGTGCTTAGAGCGCGCTGGTCTGTGGAGCGAAGTGAAAGACCGTCTCTCCGCTTATGGTGGATCACTCTCTGGCGGACAGCAGCAGCGCCTCTGTATCGCGCGTTCACTCGCTGTGCGACCACAAGTTCTTCTCATGGATGAGCCTTGCTCCGCACTTGATCCTGGTTCAACCTTGCGTATTGAAGAGACAATTTCTCAGCTCTCTTCATCGATGACAATCATCATCGTGACTCACAACATGCAGCAAGCAGCGCGAGTTTCGGATTACACCGCCTTCTTCCTCTCTGATGGCGGCCCCGGCTCAATGGTGGAGGTTGGCCCAACAGGGGAGATCTTCTCTCGGCCAAAAGATAAGCGCACTGAGAACTATGTGACTGGGCGTTTTGGTTAACCAACTGTTCACTTATCTGTAAGTCAGCGTTTCGCAATTTCGCCCCACCTGTACAGGTGCTCTTCATAGGTTTGCCCTGTAAGTAAATCATCTATGAGGGGAAGTTCATGAAAGTTTCAACATTTAAGAAAGCTGCAGCTGCTGGTGCAGTAGCTGCGTTGCTTATTGCACAACCTGCAATG
>WLQV01000074.1 GCA_009697555.1 Actinomycetota bacterium
CATCTCAATTAGTGCCAGTGTAAGCGGAGGACGATGCCTAATTTCAGTCCTTGACGATGGGAAACTAAAGTCCACAAAGAAAACAGGACTCGGTAGCACTTTGTTTGAAGTCTTCGCTCCTGATTGGAAGCTTGTCTCTACTCCTCGTGGAACACTTGCAACTTTGAGCGCTAGGTTTTACTAACAGAAATTATGCTGAATCTACTTCTTAAATTTTGGAAGATTTAGGTCCAATTTTATAGAGGTAATTCGGGTTAAAATTACGACCCCTCCTCCAATAATTGTCGCTAAGTTCTGAGCAACACCTAATTGATACAGAGAAACAAAAGCACTTGCTCCCGCCAAGGCGGATGTTCCAATCGTTTCGCGATGAAGTAAAACTGGCTCAACCTGACACAAGACATCGCGAAGTAGTCCACCGGTAACTGCAGTGATTAGCCCCAATAGTATTGCTGCGTACCAAGAGAGGCGCATTTCAATTGAAAGCTGTGTTCCTGACATCGTTGAAACCGCTAATCCAAAGGTGTCCATAAAGAGAACTGTCTTGCCGATGTGAGTGACCCTACGAAATCCTAAAGTCAGGATTACCGCGGCAATAATGCTGGAAATGATCCAAGGATCACTTATCCAAATAGGGCGCAGGCCGATAAAAAGGTTACGAAGTGTGCCACCTGAGACAGAGGCGACAGCGGCGACAAATGCAATTCCACCGTAATCCAATCCCTTATCTGCCGCGACTCGAGCACCAACCAGTGCGAAGACAAAGGTAGAAAGTAGGTCGAGTATGTGGAGCAGGGTCATGTGTCTAGCGTACGCTCATCGCATGGTTAAAACGCGACATTTTTGCTTCGCTGCCTCTCTCGCTCTTCTCGCTCTTACGATTTCCTTAACTCCCGCCTTTGGAGCACTAGATGATGGATACCCACAGGACTCACCAGCGCCGGGAAGAACATGCCCTAATGCTGTAGCTGGTTATGAAACTGTCAGTACATTCAATGGCAAAACTTTTGTCTGCACAGTTATTGAAGGCGTGCAAAAGTGGTGGATTAAGGGCGATCCACTTCCCTCTCCGGCTCCAACATCGAATGGAAATAGCGGCGGTGTAACTACTGCGCCAACCAACATCGTTATAACTAACTTCTATGTTCTGCCTGCATCATCTCTTGCCAAGATGAAGGTCTTCGAAAATGTTGCCTATGCAACGCAATCTCCTGAACAACGAGTCGACATCTATCTGCCAAAGGGTGTCAAAAACCCGCCGCTCATGATTTGGACTCATGGTGGCGGATTCGTCTTCGGCGATGAGGATGGCATGAAGTTCGACTATGAAGCAAAAATGCTAGAAGAATTTATTAAGAATGGCATCGCAGTTGCGTCAGTCAACTATCGATTGGCGCAAATGGCACCATTCCCAGCATCTGGCCAAGATGCGAAGTTGGCAATCCGATTCCTTCGCGCCAATGCTGCTCAGTACGGATTTAATCCCAAGAAATTTGCCACAGGTGGCGGATCTGCTGGTGCCTACTTAGCACTCATGGGTGCATTCACTGCGAACCAAAGTTCTGTCTTTGACACTCCCGATGATCCAAATCTCAAAACATCTGCTGCAGTCTCCGCAGTCTTCGATCTCTTTGGGAATGCTAACTTCATAACAATGTCGGCTAACAAAGTAAAATATCCATGCACTGATAAAACTGATTTTGCGTACGGATCTGATCCATACGGCTCCTGGTTTGGGGATGTGCGGCTTCCAGCCCTTCGACCAGCCATTGACTCTGCAAATCTCTATCCATTCTTGAAAGGGCTAAAAGTTATTCCACGGGTCTACATTTTTCATGGCACAGCAGATTGTTCAGTGAGTAAATACGATTCCATTGAACTTGCTAAAGAAGTCACAAAAGCCAAAGGTAAGAGCTATCTCTTTCTAGTTCCTGGCGGAACTCACGGCGGTGCCTCTGTCATGGCAGAAGCCAAGAAGCGAATCCCCGAATTAGCCAAGTACTTTGCTTCGTTAAAATAAACCAGATTATTTAACTTGAAGGTTTAGTGGATGCAGGTGTAAAAGATTTTGACATCGCAATAGACATGCACAGTTGCAGGAATGCCATTGATCTTTGTGCTTGCTAATTGTTTTGAAAGTCCAGGGTTAGAACAGTGTGCGCCAATCATGGTCTGCATTACTTCGATCTTTTTCTTCCCAGTTCCAAAGGCGGTGTAGAGCCACTCTTCTCCTCCGCCGCCACATTGCAAGAGTTGGAACTTTGAGAGTTTGAGATTGAAAGTATTGACTGGTTTGTAGAGTGAATAAGTAAGGCCAGTTTGTGCATCGACATATTGATTACCACTGCCCATAGCGTGGGCTGTGAATGGAGTTGCAAGTAGTGAGGCGGTTAAAAGAATTGGTAGTAAGCGCTTCATTATTTAGAAGGATTTACAGCAATTTTAAAAACATTCTTATCTGCTACGAGTCGATCAAAGCCTTTAGTCGGCACTTCATTGAGCCCGATGACATCGGTGAGAAGTGGTGCAGTGTTCACTACTCCGTTGGCGAGCAAGCCAACTGCGGCGCTGATGTCGACATCCCACATGTGTGCGGCAGTTCCGACGATGCGCTTTTCGGTGAGAATGAAATCGAGAAGATCGAAGCTCTCTTGTCCTGGGCGAAATCCAACAAGAACTGCAGTGCCGCCGGAGCGAAGGATTGCAAGGGACGTCTTAGTGGAATCTTTTACACCCGAGCACTCCATTACTGAATCGAAATCTTTATAGAGTGACATCTCTGATGGATTGAGCGGATCGAGAACTTCAAAGCCAAGACCGCGAGCTACTTCTTGGCGAACTTTATTGGGCTCGTAAACAACGACGCGAAGTGCACCGAATGCGCGTGCAACTTGAGCGCAGAGAATTCCAATCGTGCCACCACCAAGAACCGCGATGGTGCTGCCTGGAATGTTGGGAATTTTATTTGCAGCACGTACTGCTACCGCAGTGGGTTCAGTAAAGACTGCAACATCTGGTGAAACACCTTTAGGAACGGGAACGCAGCGCAATGGATTAGTGACCATGTACTCCGCAAGGCCACCATTGGTTTGTAGACCAACGTTATTGAGTTCGGCGCAGCGACCTTCTTCATGGCGCAAGCATTGATAGCAAGTGCCGCAACCAATGACGCCATCGGGAATCACCATGGTGCCTGGTGCAAATGTGCCAGTTGTATCTTCAACAATCGTTGCAACGAATTCATGGCCGAGAATGATGGGAGACATTCCTTGCGGAATGATGACGGGCCCTAGTAGATATTCTTCAAGATCGGTGCCGCAGATTCCGGTGCGGTCAACTCGGACAAGTGCCATACCTGGCGTTAATTCAGGGGTTGGGATTTCTTCCACGCGCATATCTTTTGCTTTGTACCAAAGTGCTGCGCGCATTCATACTCCTGAATATTCATCGTTTGAGGCTATGGTTTAAGTATCTCACTAATGTAAAGTTTCGCCATGACTGTAAATCCCACACCCGCATCACGCCTTATCCCCTCAGCCCGTCCCAAGAACACTGTGAAAGTTGGCCTCGTTGCCGGCGGACTTGGTACTTACTGGCCACAATTTCCTAAGTTGCTTCCGCAATTACAGGAATCTGCCAAATACGTTTCGCAGCGAATTGCTGGCATGGATGTTGAGTTAGTGGATGTGGGATTTATCTCCGATGCGCAAGAGGGTGCAGTGGCAGCTGAGAAGTTGCGGGCGGCAGGTTGCGACATGATCGTCGGATTCCTAACGACCTACATGACTGCATCGATGTTGGTGCCAATTGCACAACGTGCAAATGCGCCGGTACTCCTTATTAACTTGCAACCAACTGAGCAGATGGATCACGCCACTTTCGATACCGGTGCATGGCTTGCTTATTGCGGTGCCTGCCCACTTCCTGAAATGGCAAATGCATTTGAGCGTGCGGGAATTAAGTTCCGCTCGGTGAGTGGTTATCTCAAAGAGGAGCGCGCTTGGACCAAGATTCATAGTTGGATTCAAGCCGCTGGTATCTCATCAATGTTGCGCAATTCGCGCCACGGAATCATGGGCCACGTTTATCCAGGCATGCTCGATGTGAATACCGACATGACAATGGTGACTACTCACTTTGGTGGCCACATGGAAGTTCTCGAATTCGATGATCTTCGCGTACGCGTAGAGAAGGTAAGTGCAAAAGAGATCGATGCAGTACTCGATGAGACTCGCGAAATCTTCCATCTCGACAAGAGCGTCGTCGAAGAGGATCTGCGTTGGGCGGGCCAAGTAGCAGTGGGCTTGCGCCAACTAGTAAGTGATTTCGACATTACCTCTCTTGCTTATTACCACCGCGGTCTCGATGGTGAAATTCATGAGCGCCTTGGTGCGGGAATGATTCTTGGCTGCTCACTTCTCACCGGCGCAGGTGTTCCTGCTGTTGGTGAATATGAATTGCGCACCTCGATTGGAATGTTGATGCTCGATCGCATGGGCGCCGGCGGTTCCTTTACCGAATTCCAAGCACTTAACTTCAATACCGGTGTGGTTGAAATGGGCCACGATGGTCCTGCCCACTTAGCAATCAGCAACGGTAAGCCAGTGCTGCGTGGCCTCGGTGTCTTCCATGGCAAGCGCGGTTACGGCGTCTCGGTTGAGTTCGATGTGAAGCATGGCCCAGTCACTGTCTTTGGTGTGACCCAGCGCAAGAATGGTTCATATGAATTCGTTGCATCAGAAGGAAAAGTTGTCGATGGCGATCGCATGCAAGTTGGTAACACAACTTCGCTCGTTGATTTCGGCGTCAATCCCGGCGAATGGTGCGATGCATGGAGTGCAACTGGCGTGCCACATCACTGGGCTCTAGGTATTGGCCATCGCGTAAGTGAATTGAAGTCGATTGCAGAGTTGCTCGACATCAACATGGTCGTTATCTAAAGTCGGTGTTCTAGCTTTCCACTTGCCGCACTTCGATAAGCAACATCGAGTGCTTCAACGCTGCGCGCACCAAGCTCGCCCGGTGAATAGTTTCTAAACTTCTCACCTTTGCCAGCACTCACGAGCGCTTCGATGGGTCCGACGCAGTTGTACTTGCCATCATCATCGCCAACAGTGACGCGGTAATTCTCACCTTTGGAGTAGAGCCAGACTGCAGCGCGCTCAACATCGACGAGTAATTGTCCTTCATCGCCAATTGCACGCACTTCAATCACATGTTGCTTCTTATGCGCCTCAACGTGTGATGAGCCTCCAGCCATCGAACCAATTGCGCCATTATCGAAGCGATAGGAGATTGCATCGTGTAGCTCAACTGGTGCGTTCATCGGCGCGCTCATCATGGCAAAACCAGATTCCACTCGCGCCTCGGTGAGCCACAAACTCATACCAAGTGCATGTGTGAGTTGTGCTTGGCCATAACCGCCACCGGAGAATTTCGGATCAGTCCACGTGCGTTGTTCGGGAAGTGTTTCAGGTGCGGCATCGGGATAAGCACCAGTATTAGATAACAACTCTCGCGTCATCGATGACATGTGCACTGTCATCTGTTCGAGATTGCCGATTCCATGTTTTTCCATCAATTCTTTTGCTTGCACCATCATCGGAAAGTAATTCCAACCAAAGGCGATAATTAAATGGCGATCGACTCGCTTTGCAATCGCATCGAGATCCCAGGCTTCTTTCGGATCAATCGTGACTGGTTTTTCACAGAGGACATGTGCGCCAGCTTCCAGTGCGGCTTTGGCATGTTCGTGATGGAATCCAGTTGGCGATCCAATAACGCAGATATCAATTCCCGCGTTGATGACATCGCGATAATCCTCTGATGCGACTTTAAATCCATACTCATCTTGAATTTTCTTAAGCGTCTCAGCGCCAAGGCGTGA
>WLQV01000075.1 GCA_009697555.1 Actinomycetota bacterium
AGGTCACATCCATTAATTGAATTGAGTTCTTGATAGCGAGGCATAGTGAAATCCTATGCCTCGCTATCCAAGATGGGAATACTAAGCAGTTGCTTTCTCACGCTTTGAAATGCGTAGCCAATTTACAAAGCCCCAGAGGACAAATGGCAGATAGATCGCATAGAGCGTGCCGGTTGGGTAATAACCATTCTTGAATGCAAATGGCACGCCAAGTGCATCAACTGCTACCCAGACCAACCAGAACTCAACGTAACCACGGCTCATTCCATAAGTTGCCAACGCTGTTCCAGTAAAGATCCAGGTATCAACAAAGAGCCACTGACCAGATTCTCCGAGTGCCTTAAAGATCTGCATGGAGAGCAGGAAGAAGACGATGACTGATGGCACTAGATAGAGCTTCTCTTTCGTAGTTGTCCATCGTGGTGAAACTGCTGGCTCACCAGCGCGTCCGTTGCGTTTGTGCTGAGCCCAGCGGATCCAGCCATAAATAGAAACGATGATCAGCAATAAATTTCTTCCTGCTTGACCATAAAAATTGGCATGCTGTGTGGCATCACCAAATGAAAATACTGCACCGAGAAATACCGTGAAGAGAAGTGCATCTCCGGCAATTCCTACGGGCCAGGCAGCAACTTTGCGCCGCATACCAAGAACAGCACTTGTTAAACCAAGTACGCCCCCGATAATTTCGCGAATCGCAATTGATTTACTGCCGAAGTGAAGGTTGGCTTCGAAGAGCCATTTAAGTAGTGACATGTTCTCCCTTTCAAATCGATGAGTGAAGCAATTTCGATTCCTAGGGATTCCTACAAAAAATGCAGGAATAGAAAATAGGTAGACGAGCTCAGCTCGCTACTTATTCGCTCCTTTATCCAGACTTTAACTGTCGGTCTTGGAATTACACCAAGTCAACCGGCTCATGGCTTGAGCTGGGTCGCGGACTTTAACCGCCGGTTCGGAATTACGCCGACCCCCGGAACTTAAGGCGGAGTCTGCCACTTCTAGTCGAACTTGTCGCGTTAAAGCTAGAGCCGTCCTGCTTCATGAAGGCGCTTGAGAAATTCGCGCGTTTGCGGATGCGATGGATTATGCAAGACAGCATCGGGACTTCCTCGTTCGACAATGTTTCCCGCCTGCAAGAAACAGACTTGGTCTGCAACTTGTGTGGCAAATCCCATCTCGTGTGTGGCAAGCACCATAGTCATGCCATCAGATTTCAGATCGCGCACAACACTGAGTACTTCATTTACTAAGACCGGATCTAGTGCCGATGTAACTTCATCGAGCAGCAACACTCGTGGGTTAAGTGCGAGAGAACGAATAATTGCCACACGTTGTTGCTGGCCACCACTGAGTCGATCTGGATACTGATCAAATTTCTCACTTAAACCAAAACGCTGCAGAAGCTCAATACCTTGTGCGCGTGCCTCCTCTTTACTCTTTCCCTGCACCTTTATCGGAGCCAACATGATGTTCTCTAAAACGCTCATGTGTGGGAAGAGATTGAAAGATTGAAAGACCATCGCAAGTTTTCTGCGTACCTCATCAACATTGACCAATGGATCTGAAATTTCCTGACCATCCAAGTAAATCTCGCCATCATCGATTGACTCCAACAAATTAATGCAGCGCAATAAAGTGGATTTTCCAGAACCAGATGCACCAATCAGAACTGTTGCGGTGTGCTCTGGTACCTCCAACGAGAGATTATCGAGCACAAGTTCAGTTGAGAAAGATTTACGAATGTTGCGAAGTTCTAGGAGTGCACTCACACCACGACTCCTTCTGAGTTCTGATTCGACATCCGCTGGCGAATGGCACGATCGGTATAACGCGTCATAGGAATTGTGATGATGAGAAAGAGAATTGCTGCGACAACATAGGGCGTGTAATTAAAAGTACGACTGGCATTGATCTGTGCGGCTCGCACAGCATCTGTAACACCAAGGATCGATACCAGACCAGTGTCTTTTAGCAGCGAGACAAAGTCGTTGAGCAGTGGCGGCACAACTCTACGAATTGCCTGCGGTAGGACGACGTATCGCATTGTCTGTGTCGAAGTTAGTCCCAGTGAACGTGCTGCTGCTCGTTGACTTGGGTGAATCGAGAGAATGCCACTTCGAATAACTTCAGCAACATAGGCAGAGTAGGTGAGCACTACGGCAACAGTTCCTAAGAAGATTACATTGCTTGGGATTCCGCTCAGGCCCAGTGCTGGAACACCAAAACCAACTAAGAGAATAATCAGAATCAACGGTGCGCCGCGGAAAATGTCTACATAGGCCGTTGCTAAATATCTAAAGGGGGTAAGTGCTGGAGATTTCGTTGTCCGCAGTAGCGCCAAGGCCAGTGCAATTACTCCGATGCATGCGCCACCAATAAAAGTGAGTTGCAAATTAATCCAAATACCTTCAGCGACTTTTGGCAGAACTTCACGCCCATAATTGACATCAAAGAAGGTCTTGCGAACTACTGCCCAGCCAGGTGATGTGATTGCAATCGAAATAAGTGTTCCGAGAACCAATACCGAAGAAATCGCCGCAATTATTGCTTGGCGGCGGCTGATTCGCCCTCGCTCTTTTCTTCGTTCTAATTCACGTGAGCTTGGCGACCAAGCAGAGTTATTGCGCTCCGACATGGTCGCCAAACTACCGTGTTTACTTCAGAACCGGTGCACCAGCGTCAGTTGCTAGCCACTTATCTGTGATCTTCGCTAATGAGCCATCTGCAGTTATTGCATCCACTGCTTTAGAAACGCAAGCGGTGAGTGAATTGTCCTTGGCAAGTAGGAGTCCAAATTGATCTCCGGTACCAGTTGAAGGAAGTTGACCAACGATCAAACCATTGGGAACTTCAACACCTGAGAGGTAGAAAGCTGTTGGAAGATCAACTACCAAGCCATCAATCTGCTTGTTCTTCAAAGCAGAAACACCAGCGGCATTGTCATTAAATACCTGAGGCTTTGAGCCGATCTGCTTCTCGATTGCATCGAGTGAAGTTGTTCCAACAGCGGCACCAAGTTTTGCGCCCTTTAAATCAGCAATTGTGGTCTTACCATCAATCTTGCTGCCTTTGAAGGAAACGATCGCTTGTGGTGCGGTGTAGTAAGGAGATGAGAAATCAACAACCTTCGAACGATCTGCTGTGATTGAGAATTGTTGCAAGTTGAAATCGAATGTCTTCTTACCTGGAGTTACAGCGCCATCAAATGTGGTGCGTACCCATACGACATCAGTGCTTTCAAATCCCAATTGCTTAGCAACGGCGTAAGCAACAGCACCTTCAAAACCATTTCCAGTCTCTGGCTTGTTATCAATAATCCATGGGTAGTAGGCAGGTTCACCAGTTGCAATAGTGAGTTTGCCAGAAGTTACGGTTGCTAAATCACCCTTGGCACATGATGCGCCACTGGCAGATTTATTTGTTGCACCGCAACCTGTGAGGGCAATAGATGTAGCAAGCAGAGCAACTGCAATAATTCCCAAACGCTTCTTCACAAAGAACTCCTTTTAGTCGGTGAACTCAAGACCAGTGAAGGCTATTAACTCACTTAGAAGATGTCTACTTGCCTCGCGTTTGCAGCAGAAAACACAAACGCCGACCATTTCTGATCGGCGTAGTGAGTGGCGGGTGAAGGATTTGAACCTACGAAGGCATAAGCCGGGGGATTTACAGTCCCCTCCCATTGGCCGCTCGGGCAACCCGCCATGGATTGAGAGCGCCCAAGATTACCACCGCTGAGTGCTCGTAAATTACTCATGCGAATGTAGAAGAGCGTATCGAGCGCTTAACTTTTGACCAAAAGGGATAGAAAATCAGAGACTGGCATCGCCTCAAGTTTGGCGCGATCAAGGCTCACTTCAGCAATCTTTCGCTGCTGATCTTCTGAAAAAATCCGTGCGAGATTAGTGCGGAACTTCTCAATGAGAAGTGGGATGCCTTCTTCACGTCGTCGCGCATGACCAATCGGATACTCCACAACAACCTCATCCAAGATCGTGCCATCGTTGAGTTCGACAGTGAGTGCATTGGCAATAGAGCGCTTACTTGGATCGTGATAATCAGCGGTGAACTGCTTGTCTTCAACGCAGGTAATTTTCTCGCGAAGTGCATCGATCCGAGAATCACTTGCTACATCATCTTCATAATCTTTAGCGGTAAGACGGCCAAAGATTAATGGCACGGCAACCATGTATTGAATACAGTGATCGCGATCTGCTGGATTACGTAGTGGGCCAGATTTATCAATAATTCTGATGCAAGCTTCGTGAGTCCGGATTGTGACTTTTTTGATGTCACTTGAACTCTTGCCCAACTCCGCCAATTTCTTATGCAGGGTCATCGCTGCTTCAACGCCAGTTTGGGAATGGAACTCGGCTGGGAAGGAAATCTTAAAGAGAATGTTCTCCATTACATAGGAGCCGTAAGGGCGTTGGAAAGTAAATGGCTTACCTTTGAATGAGACATCGTAAAAGCCCCAAGTTTTTGCAGTAAGCGCTGTTGGGTAACCCATTTCACCAGTTTGGGCGATTAATGCAAGGCGAACTGCGCGAGATGTTGCATCACCAGCGGCCCAAGATTTGCGTGATCCAGCATTTGGAAAGTGGCGATAGGTGCGCAGTGATTGACCATCAACCCAAGCAAGTGAGACTGCATTGAGTTGTTGTTGACGTGAGAGTCCAAGCATCTGTGCCACAACGGCAGTGGATGCAACTTTCACCAAAAGAACGTGATCTAGGCCGACTTTGTTAAACGAGTTTTCCAGTGCAATGCAACCTTGAATTTCATGGGCTTTGATCATCGCAGTAAGCACATCTCGCACTGTAAGTGCCTTTAATCCATTGGCAGCAGTGTTACGTGAAATCCAATCAGCCGTAGCAAGAATTGCACCTAAATTATCTGACGGATGGCCCCACTCTGCGGCAAGCCAAGTGTCATTGAAGTCGAGCCAGCGAATCATCGCTCCGATGTTAAATGCACCTTGGACTGGATCTAATTCAAAGTTAGTACCGGGAACTCGAACACCATTCTCTACCTTTGTCTGCGCCACGATTGGACCAAGCAGCTTTCGGCACGCTTCATACTCAAGTGCTTCTAAGCCACAACCAATGGTGTCGAGCAGGCAGTTAAAAGCTGTTTCATAAGCTACATCAGAGGTAATTTGAAAATCACGAACGTAGTCGACGATGTCGATGATCTCTTGATCAAACTCTTGATTTGATGGCGTTGTAATTGATGACAAGTGATTTCCCTTTTCTAGCGATCTGAGAGTGGAATAAATGCGAGATCTTCTGGACCAACATAGGTTGCACTTGGGCGAATGATTTTATTATCGATGCGCTGCTCAATGATGTGCGCCGACCATCCAGCAGTGCGAGCAATTACGAAAATTGGAGTAAAGAAATTAGTTGGGATACCCATCTTTTGATAAGCAACTGCTGAGAACCAATCCAAGTTTGGGAACATTTTCTTGGCATCCCACATCACGCTCTCGATGCGCTCTGCAATGTCGTACAACTGCAGCGAACCTTCCGCAACTGATAAATCTTTCGCAATCTCTTTGATGACTTCATTGCGCGGATCCGAGACGGTATAGACCGGATGGCCAAATCCAATCACAACCTCTTTCTTCTCTACTCGCGCGCGGATGTCTTGCTCTGCCTCATCTGGCGTTGAATATCGCTCTTGAATTTCTAGTGCTACTTCATTGGCACCACCATGCTTAGGTCCGCGGAGGGCGCCAATTCCACCGGTAATTGCAGAGTAGATATCAGAGCCGGTACCAGCGATTACTCGAGCGGTAAAAGTGGAAGCGTTAAATTCATGTTCAGCATAAAGAATAAGTGAGGCATGCATTGATTTCACCCAGAGTGCAC
>WLQV01000076.1 GCA_009697555.1 Actinomycetota bacterium
GGCGTACATCGCTTGAAATGAGTAAACCTTCTGCAAGCGTGGATCTTTGAGGAATTGATTGACCTTGGGAGACAAGTGGCGAAAACCACCGAGTGCAATCAATCGCGCCAAATTCGGTGTCAATAAGTTAAAGGGCGAATCAATATTGCGATCGATGAAGTCATTCATCTCATATTTATAAAGTTTGGTTACGAAATCGACATATCTCGCGTAACCAGCTGCTTCAGTAGGTGAGATCTTCTCGGCGATCTCGCTCTCCATTTGCGCAGTGTTGGCATGGATATCAAGAGAGCTGCCATCAGCATAGAAGGCGCGATAGAGCGGCGAAAGTGGCATTAATTCCAGCCAATCTTTCATCTCTTCACCAACACAAGCAAAGGCAGACTCAATTAGCGAAGGCATAGTCAGAACAGATGGGCCGGTATCGAATGAGTAGCCACCGCGTTGCAATAAACCGTTGCGTCCACCTGGCACGCTCTCGCGTTCGACAACTGTGACTTTACGACCAGCACCAGCTAGGCGAAGTGCCGCACTCAATCCAGCTAAGCCAGCACCAACAATGACGACATGGTCGCTAGGGCCTTTGATCCGAGCTGGCATTACACACTCCTACGAGTTGCACTTGTAGCTAACTCTTCGAAGAGAGATAGCGCGGTTGGTGCAATCTTTCCATCACCTAGCGCAGTGCGCGCGTTAGAAGTAAGAGTCTCAATCATCTGCTCAATTTCTTGATCGGCGCCAGTTGCCACGATCAGGCTGCGCAATTGCTCAATCCCGTTGCTATCTAGTTGCTCATTTCCAAAGAGTTGACTGAAGGTGGCTTTATCTGAGCCAGTGAGGCGCTCCACCGCAATTGCAATGAGTGCAGTGTGTTTGCCCTCACGCAGATCATCACCGGCCGGTTTTCCAGTAGCCGCAGGATCGCCAAAGACACCAAGTAGATCATCACGCAATTGAAATGCTTCACCTAAGGGCAGACCAAATGCAGAGTAGGTTGCAAAAATATCGCTATCAAGTGGCGCCCCAGAAAGTGCAGCGCCAAAGTGCAATGGTCGCTCGATCGTGTATTTGCCTGACTTGTATCGAGCAATCTTGAGTGAGCGTGCAAGGTCATGGGTATCTCGAGTCTGCTCATACACATCGAGATATTGACCCGACATTAATTCCACTCGCATCTCATCACTGATGCGCAAGACATTGCTCATAACAGAGTGAGGAATGCCAGAGCGATGAAGCATCTGACTCGACCAGACCAGCGCTAGATCGCCTAAGAGCACACTGGCAGCTCGACCAAAATCTTCTGGACTGCCGTGCCAACCACCATCACCGTGGAGCGCTTCAAATTGTTTATGAATTGAAGGCTTGCCGCGCCGAGTATCGGATGCATCCATCAAGTCATCATGGATAAGTGCACATGCTTGAAGTAATTCCAAACTTGCTACTGCACGAAGCACGCCATCGTCATCGTTGCCACCTGCGCCGAAATATCCAACTGCCGCAAAGAGCGGACGCAGCCGCTTTCCACTATCGAGAAGAAAGGATGTGAGTGCCGACATGGCGGGCGTGAGTTCATCGCCAATTCCATGAAGGTACTTGGCCTCGTTGCTAAGGAAGTCGCGCAACGCCACTTCAACGCGAGATCGCAGATCAATTACTGCCTTCTTAGCGGAATGGGCCACGCGGTAACGGTACCCTCATCACTAATGAGTACGCGACCCACAATCTCGATTGAACTCTTTCCGCCTAAGGACAGCGCCGGCGAAGAGCGGTTGTGGTCTGCCATCGCCTCGCTGCGGGAAATTTCCCCTGATTATGTAGCGGTGACATATGGCGCAGGGGGCTCAACCCGTGATCGCACAATTCGCATTACTTCAGAGATCACGGCACGCACTCAATTGCCGACGGTAGCTCACTTAACTTGCGTTGGTTCTACGCGCGATGAATTAATCGATGTACTCAATAAATACAAGAGTGCTGGCATCCGTAGCATTTTGGCGCTACGCGGTGATCCGCAAGGTGGTCCAAGTGCAGCGTGGACTGCAACACCAGATGGCCTAGATCATGCCGACCAACTTGTTGCGCTCGCTAGCGAAGTCGGTGGCTTCACAATTGGTGTTGCCGCATTTCCTGATGGACATCCAGCATCACAGGGTAATTTTGATCGTGACATCGAGGTTTTATTGCGGAAAGAAGATTTAGGTGCAACATTTGCAACGACGCAGTTTTTCTTCACTGCAGAAAAGTATTTTGATTTAGTAGAACGGTTACGAAGTCGCGGATCGCACCTGACTGTAATGCCAGGAATTATGCCAATTTCCAATGTCAAGCAATTAATTCGGATGGCAGAACTAAGTGGGACGCCAATTCCAAGTGATGTTGAGCAGAAGTTTCTTGCACTCGATGGCGACAGTGATGCAGTACGCGATTACGGTCGCGAACTTGCCACCACACTTTGTCAGAAGCTACTTGCTGGTGGCGCACCGGGACTTCATTTCTACACAATGAATACCTCGACTGCCACCAAAGAAATTTTCGAGAATTTAGGTTTGTGATGGCCCTTCTTGCGGAGAAAGAGTTTCGCGATCGCTGGAGCAAATTGCATGGCGGTGCCGAGATGACTGCGGTAGTTGGCGGTTGGCTAAAAATTTCATACACCGCAGCACGTATCTGCTATCGCTTAAAAATTACTCCTGATGTATTAACTTTCCTTGGTTTAGCTGCGGCAATTGCATGTGGTGCGATATCACCGTCCGCTTGGGCCGCTGCTTTCTTAGTGCTCTCACTTATTGCCGATGGAATAGATGGCAGTGTTGCAATTGTGCAAGGCGGAGAGAGTGATTGGGGAGCGGCTAAAGATTCGATTACCGATCGCATAGCTGAATTCGCATGGGGCGTTGCCCTTTACCAACTTGGCGTGCCATTAGTTTTGGTCTGCACGCTAGTAATTCTGGCTAGCGTTCAAGAATATGCACGAGCCCGACTAGGGGGGATCGGTATTCACCAATTGGGAGTAGTTACTCCTGCAGAGCGGCCAGTGCGCGCTATCGCTGTGATCATTGCGATCCTTGCCAGTGCAATATTTGGCGGCAACTCAGCAACCATCGTGGCGATTGCATTAACGGCGATGCAAACTTTTAGTGTGCTCCAGGTGCTGCGGGTGACTTACCAACAATTGCGTTAGCCACAATTTCACCACTGATTCCGACTAGTGGTAATCCACCACCTGGATGGGCTGAACCTCCTACGCAATAGAGATTCTTGAGTGGTGAGCGATTCTTAGCCCGCAAGAATGCAGATCGCGCACCATTACTTGAGCTGCCATAGATTGAACCACCCGGTGCCAAAACCGCATTTTGTAAATCAAGTGGTGTGCGAATCTCCATTACCTCTAGCCGTGAACGCACCGAGATGCCTCGGGCCTCAATTGCATCGATGATTTTTGCCGCATAGCTCTGGCTAAATTTTTCATTCGACCAATCAAAGCCATCACCAGTCACACTATGTCGCGGTGCATTTACTAACACAAACCAACTCTCATGTCCCTCACTTTTCACCATCGCCTTATCGTCAGGGGCGCAGATGTAAATTGTGGGATTGGGTACTGGTTCATTACGAGTGAAGATTGCGTCAAACTCATCTTCGTAATTTTCCGGAAAGAGAACTGTGTGGTGGTTGAGGCGCTGGGCACTCTCATCTGGTCGAAGGCCAAGGAGTAGCGAGAAGCCAGCAAGTGAGGATTGACTCTTCTCCAGCGACTTTCGTGCCTTTCGGGTTGCGCGTAAATTCGTCGGAAGTAAATAGTTGTAAGTATTGGCCGCATCACTATTAGAGATAACAATATCGGCACCTATTTTTTCACCGCTTCGAAGTTGGATACCTGTTGCTTTCTTGCCATCTTGCAAAATTTCCGAAACTTCAGAATTGAAGTGAAATGTCACACCTACTTTGCGACAACGCTCTTCGAGTGCTTCCGATAATTTTCCAACCCCGCCACTGATGTGCCATGCGCCAAAACTCTCTTCAACGAAGGCGATACTCAGTAATACTGCAGGTGCGAGTCGGGGGTCAGAACCGGTGTAGGTGGCGTAGCGATCGATGATGTAGCGCAGGTGTGAGTCCTTGGTGATTTCTGAAGTTAATTGGCGAAGTGATTTCCACGGTGCAATGGTGAAGAGATCACCAATAAAACTGGGGCGCTTAAATAGTGAGGCAATAGAGGTGAGCTCTGATTCAATAAATGCCTCGCGCGAGGTGTCCCACATCTTCGCAGCTCGCTTCATGAGCTTGCGCCATTCATCACGCGCAGTGGGGCCAAACGCTGCCTCAATATTCTGCAAAGTTTGATGGTGCGAGAGATTTTCAAAAGTTACCTGTTTGCCATCATGGAAGCGATAATCAAATGCGGGGTTAACTGGCGTGAGCTCAACTTGGTGCTGCAGATGGCCACCAGTTTTTAAGAAGAGATCTTTGAAGACGGCTGGCAGAGTGAGTAGTGATGGTCCAGTATCAAATGCATATTTACCGATCCATTCGGTGCGACATTTGCCACCGGAGCGATCACTTGCTTCATAAACACTTACAACGTGGCCCGCTTTGGCTAGCCGAGCTGCTGCACTCATGCCGCCAATGCCCGCGCCGATAACAACGATCTTGCTCATACCGTGCGCCCCTTCCATTGCACCTGTCCGCGCTTGGCCCATGAATAAAGTGCAAGGTAAATCAGAAGTACAATTGAAATGGGATGCAGGAGTGAATCACTAGCGCGACCACCGGTACGTAGCGCAGTAATCACTCGACTTAGTACAACGAGGAAATAACCGAGCCAGCCCCATACATTTCCCATAAGCCCAAAGCAGAGAGGCGCAATGCATGTAGCGATGAGAAAAATCCCCACCGCAATTGATGTAAGTGGCGTTGGGAAGGCCTTCCAGAGAGATTTACCGTAACCGGCACGAAGCTCGCGCCAGTTGCGATACATCCGACAGTGGGCAACTTCTGAACCATCTGCTACTCCGCCGCGAAACTTATTACCTATCAATTCTCGTGCAAGAGCGATGTCATCGATAACTTCGGATTTGATTGCGTTGAATCCATTGATTTTTATTAGGGCGCTTCGTTTGACGATGAAGAACTGACCATTTGCCACCGCCATAGATGTGCGTGGCGCACCTTCGGCGATGCGAAGTGGGAGAGTGAAGAACCAGCTCCATTGCAACAAGGGTTGGATTAACCGCTCACTCAAGGAGGCCGCGAATTGCTTAGGGTAGGGAGAGAGAAAATCTAAATTACTTTTCAGCATGAGTGATACAGAGCTAGCTATGGCATCTGGAGTGAGACGCACATCGGCATCTAACGTTATAAGTATCTCTTCCTCAGAGGCTGTAAATAGTTGTTGAAGTGCAAATGGTTTACCGAGCCAACCAGCAGCAAGTACTGCGCCATCGATCACAGTAAATCTTGGATCTGTGCCAATTGAAGCTTGAAGAAGTTGGAAGGTCTGATCTGTTGAATTGTCATTGAGTAGGTAGAAGTGCGCACGAGAGAGTCCGCGTTGGGCTTTGAGAGATGCGACCAGTTCTGCCACATTCTCTGCCTCATTGCGCATAGGGACTAGAACTCCCACACTGGGCAGTAATTGCTGCTCTTGATTTCTAGGTTTTCTAATCAGGAAGAAATTAGAAATTGAAATAGAGAGAAA
>WLQV01000077.1 GCA_009697555.1 Actinomycetota bacterium
ATAAGAGTGCAGAGTTAGTCGCTGATGCTTTATCGATATCGAGTTCGGAAGTTGCGGTCTGTTCCACTGGTTTAATCGGCGAGTTCTTGCCGATGGCAAAGATTGGCGATGGCATTTCCCAGAGCGTTGCCTCACTAACGTCTGCAGGTCTGGAACTTTCAGGTCGGGCCATAATGACAACAGATTCAGTTCCAAAGATTGAAACTGTGGAGGTAAAGGGAACTCAGACCAGCGGGATTGCTAAGGGTGCGGGCATGTTGGCACCTGCAATGGCAACCATGCTTTCAGTTGTAATGACTGATGCGATTATTGATGCAGGTAGTGCGCAAGAGTTGCTGCGGATTGCAGTGGATCGGACCTTTAATCGGATTGATTCAGATGGTTGTACATCGACCAATGACACCGTGCTGCTTATGGCTTCGGGTCAATCTGGTGTGAAATTGAGCGAAAGTGAATTTGCTGCAGTGCTTACGAAGGTCTGTCAATCCCTTTCGAGCCAGCTCATTGCAGATGCAGAAGGCCATAGCAAGTTGGTTTCGATTCAGACTATTAACGCGGCAAGTGAGAGTGATGCAGTTGCGATTGGTAGAGCGTGTGCCCGTAACAATCTTTTGAAGTGCGCAATCTTCGGTGGCGATCCCAATTGGGGAAGAATTCTCGCTGCAGCTGGTAGCGCCGAAGCGCAATACGATCCCAGCAATGTCGATGTCACTCTCAATGGAATCAAGGTCGCGATAGCCAGTGCTCCGGGTGAAGATCGGACCTTGGTTGATTTCTCTGCAAAGGAAGTTTCGATAATTATCGATCTTCACGCTGGGCCACATGAAGCGACAATTCTTACCAATGATCTGACTCATGATTATGTCCACGAGAATTCGGCATACGCAACATGATCGTCATCAAATATGGCGGACATGCGATGGATGATTCGCAGGGCCATTTTGCCACTTCAGTCAAAGAGTTGATTTCTGCTGGTGAGAAGTGCGTGATTGTTCATGGCGGCGGACCACAGATTGATGCTGCATTGAAGAGTGCAAACATTTCGTCCGAGTTCGTAGGTGGCTTTCGGGTGACAACAAAAGAGATTTTGGCTGTTGCAACCCAGGTGCTTAACAAGGAAATTCAACCAAAGATTATTGAGCAACTAGAAAGAGCTGGAGTGAACGCGGTAGGAGTTGCTGGCAGCGAAGTACTTCAAGCGAGTAAGCAGAAGAAGTTAGTTGATGGAAGCGCTGTTGATTTGGGTTACGTCGGAGATGTGGTGGGCGTTGATAGTGCTGCCATCGAGAAGCTTCTGGCGCTAGGCACAGTGGTTGTGATCTCACCAATCTCGGGTGCAGCCGATGGTTCGGCCGATACTTTCAATGTGAATGCTGATTTAGTAACAGCGGCAGTTGCTGGTGCACTTGAAGCAGATCTAGCGCTCTTCCTTACCGATGTTCCTGGCATCTATCGCAACTGGCCAGATACCGATTCGCTCATCACAGAAATTTCAGCGATCGAACTCGATTCGATCAAGGCGACTTTTGTTGCAGGAATGGCACCTAAAGTTGCTGCCTGTTTGGCCGCTGTGTCGGCTGGAGCAAAGCAGGTGCGCGTCATCGATGGTCGTTCAGCGCAAGTTTTTCACGATGCACTACTCGGACACGGCGGAACGTTGGTGAGGGCATGATGGCAAAGAATCGCAGCGAAGCGGCAAGTGCGGCCTGGGATAAAGCACTCGTTAATAACTATGGCACGCCAGCGATCTCGCTGGTCTCCGGCAAAGGCGCAGTTGTTAAAGATGTCGACGGCAAGGTTTATCTCGATTTTCTCGGTGGAATTGCAACGAATGTTTTGGGCCATGCCCATCCATCAGTCGTCGCGGCAGTGCGCAAGCAGATCGGAACTTTGTCCCACGTTTCCAATTTTTATAGCCATCCGCAGATGTTGCAGTTAGCTCAGAAATTGCAATCTCTGACTGGAGATGCGAAGGCGAAAGTCTTCTTCTGTAATTCTGGAGCCGAAGCCAATGAAGCGGCGCTGAAATTATCACGCAAAACCGGGCGTACCGGGGTAGTAGCGATGCAAGGCGCATTCCATGGTCGGACGATGGGAGCGCTCTCGCTGACTGGACAACCTAGTAAGCGAGATCCATTTAAACCCTTAATCAAGGGAATTGTTCATGTTCCGTATAACAACATCGCCGCGCTACGTCGGAAAGTTTCGAAGCGAACTGCAATGGTGATTGTTGAGCCGATCATGGGCGAGCATGGTGTTGTTGTCCCTGATGCGGGCTACCTCAAAGCGATTCGGGAGATCTGCAATCAATCTGGGGCGCTGATGGTTCTTGATTGTGTGCAGACTGGCATGGGTCGGACTGGTCAATGGTTTGGATACGAAGCAGAGGGTATTCGCCCCGATGTCATTACTTTGGCGAAAGGTCTAGGTGGGGGATTACCACTGGGCGCGATGATCGCTTTGGGTGCAGCGAGTGAACTCTTTGCTCCCGGTGATCACGGCTCAACATTTGGTGGCAATTCAGTGTCATGCGCCGCAGCCAATGCCGCAATTGCTGCAATCGAACGGGAGAAGTTGCTTCCTGCCGCCAAGAAGAAATTTACCTTAATCAAAAAGGAGCTCCAGAAGGCACCAGGAGTTGACTATGTGCGTGGCGGCGGCTTACTCATCGGCATCGTTCTGGAAAATGATGATGCAAAGAAAGTTGCGGCAAATCTTGCAACGGCCGGCTTCTTAGTAAATGCACCTCAGCCAAATGTGATTCGTTTGGCTCCGCCGTTAAATGTAACGATGGTTCAAGTAGGTAAGTTCGTCAAGGCTTTCACTGCGGTTATGGAGGAGCTCTCTCATGGCTAAATCAAAAGCTGCACTTGCCAGCGCAGCAGCGCGGCGCGCAAAAGCAATCGCCCTCATCGAAAGTGGCAAAGTTCATTCACAATCGGATTTAGTCGAGCTGCTGAATCACTCCGGATTCGAAGTCACGCAAGCAACTGCAAGTCGGGATTTAGAAGAGATCGGTGCAGTTAAGTCTCGTAATAAAAAGGGTGAGATCACCTATGTGCTCTCCGCTGCGGAAAGCGCCGTTGTTGGCAGCATTCCTTCGCAGTTGATTCTCTCGGTTGAGGCCAGTGGCAATCTCTGCGTCGTTCGGACCCCGCCCGGTGGGGCACAGTTGCTAGCCAGCGCGCTTGATCGAGCTGCCCGGAATAATCAGTTGAATTCACTGATTGGAACGATTGCGGGCGACGACACAGTGCTTGCGATATCTCGCAAATCCAATGGTGGCGCGCAATTGTCGAGAGAATTACTCACCTTAGGGAAGCGGTGATCTGATGAGTGGAAAATTATGGGGCGGTCGCTTCTCGCAATCACCAAGCGATACTGTCTTTGCGCTCTCACGGTCAGTGCAATTTGATTGGTGCTTAGCACCTTACGATCTGCGTTCTTCACTGGCTCATTTGGCAGTCCTTGAAAAATCGGGATTGCTCGATGCAGATAGCAGCAAGAAGATTCGCAAAGCACTCAAGGAATTGATTTCAGAAGTAGGCGAAGGCAAATTCCTGCCAGCAGCAACTGATGAAGATGTCCATAGCGCCTTAGAGCGGGGCCTAACCGAGAAACTTGGCGCAGTTGGTGGCGCCCTTCGTGCTGGTCGTTCACGTAACGATCAAGTTGCAACCGATCTTCGCCTTTATGCGATCGATCAGATGTTAATTATCGCCCAGCTTCTTGTTGATCTTCAGGATGCACTGGCAAAGAAAGCTCAAGAATATTTCGATGCGCCAGCACCTGGATTTACTCACCTGCAGCATGCCCAGCCAGTAACGCTGGGACATGAACTCGCAAAGCATTGCCATGCACTAGGTAGAGATGTGGATCGGATCGCCGATTGGCTCGATCGCACTAGCGTTTCACCACTGGGGTCAGGTGCCTTATCAGGGTCATCGCTGCCACTCATGCCAGAAGAGAGCGCAGCGGATTTAGGCTTTGCCAGCAGTGCTCGCAACAGCATCGATGCAGTGAGTGATCGCGACTTTGTTGCTGAAGCCCTCTTTATCTTTGCGATGGTCGGCGTGCATATTTCGCGCATTGGCGAGGAGTGGTGCCTGTGGGCATCTACTGAATTTGCTTGGGCGAAGGTCAGCGATGCCTACTCCACTGGTTCATCGATCATGCCGCAAAAGCGCAATCCCGATGTCGCTGAATTAGCCCGGGGTAAATCTGGTCGCTTAGTGGGGAATCTAACTGGCGTACTGACAATGCTGAAGGGACTGCCTTTCGCTTATAACCGCGATCTCCAAGAGGATAAAGAACCACTCTTTGATTCGGTTGATACTTTGCAATTAGTTCTTCCTGCCGTCACTGGGATGGTCGAGACAACCACATTTGATCGCAAAAAAATGGCTGAACTTGCACCACTGGGATTCTCACTTGCCACAGAGATTGCAGATTTTCTCGTGCGAGCAAAAGTCCCCTTTGCACAGGCACATGAGGCGGCAGGTAAATGTGTCGCACTCTGCGAAACGAGCAATCGTGAGTTACATGAATTATCCGATAGCGAGTTAAGCCAAATTAATTCATCCCTGACTGGTGAAGTGCGAAAGTTCCTCACCGTCGATGGCGCCCTTTCTTCCCGAACAACTCTTGGCGGGACATCACCTGCATCGGTGTCGGCGCAGATCGAACATCTCTTGGGCCAATCGGAGGAGAGTCGCCGTTGGATTTCCGACGAGCGGGCTGCCTTTTCGGCAATGATGAGCGCATGAATCTGATTGAGGATCTACGCTGGCGCGGATTGATCGCACAGTCAACTGATGAAGCAGCTCTGCTCAGTGCCTTAAAGAAACCCACCACTCTCTACATTGGATTCGATCCAACAGCACCAAGTCTGCACGTGGGAAATCTCGTTGTTCTCTTAGCGCTGCGCCGCTTTCAATTAGCGGGCCATAATCCGATTGCTTTAGTCGGAGGAGCCACAGGCCTAGTTGGAGATCCCAGTGGTCGCAATGAGGAGCGCACTCTCAATGAGAGTGAAGTAGTAGGGCAGTGGGTCGAGCGAATTCGCCTCCAACTCTCGAAATTCCTTGATTTTGACGCTGCCAAGAACCCAGCTCGCCTGGTCAATAATCTTGATTGGACTGCGCCATTATCTGCGATTGAATTCTTGCGTGACATTGGCAAGCACTTCAGTGTCAATCAGATGCTATCTAAAGATTCGGTTGCATCACGCCTTGAAGCCGGTGGAATTTCTTATACCGAATTTTCCTATCAAGTATTGCAGTCGCTCGATTTCCTCGAACTCTATCGCCGATTTGATTGCACACTGCAATTGGGCGGCAGTGATCAATGGGGAAATATTGTTGCCGGCTTAGATTTAATTCGCCGCGTTGAAAGTGGCAGCGGTCATGCGTTAACTATTCCACTCTTGGCAAAATCAGATGGAACAAAATTTGGAAAGACAGCTGGCGGAAGCATCTGGCTAGATCCAGAAATGACTTCGCCATATTCTTTCTATCAATTCTGGCTAAACACTGAAGATAAAGATGTTATTAATTTTCTTAAAGTATTCTCGTTTAAATCACATGAAGAAATCGATGCACTTGAACAATCCTTTAACGCAGATCCTGGAAAGC